>CAXTTD010000226.1:2494-5704 GCA_964246945.1 uncultured Solirubrobacteraceae bacterium
CCCGGGGCGCGGGGGGCCCGGGCCGCGCCCGGGCCGGGGCGCCGACAGCGATTTGGGATCAGCGGCGCTGGTCGATCGGCACGTAGCTGCGCTCGCGCCCGCCAGTGTAGATCTGGCGGGGGCGGGCGATCTTCTGCTCGGGATCCTGGATCATCTCGAGCCACTGGGCGATCCAGCCGCTCGTGCGGCCGATCGCGAACAGCACCGGGAACATCTCGACCGGCATCCCCAGCGCCTCGTAGATGAGGCCCGAGTAGAAGTCGACGTTCGGGTAGAGCTTGCGGCTGATGAAGTAGTCGTCCTCGAGCGCGATCTTCTCGAGCTCGGTGGCGATGTCGAGCAGCGGGTTCTTACCCGTCACCTCGAACACCTCGTCGACGGCGGTCTTGATGATCTTGGCCCGCGGGTCGAAGTTCTTGTACACCCGGTGGCCGAAGCCCATGAGCTTCTCGTTGCCGCTCTTGACGCCCTCGATGAACCCCGGGATGTTGTCCGTGGAACCGATCCGGCGCAGCATCCGCAGCACCGCCTCGTTGGCGCCGCCGTGCAAGGGGCCGTAGAGCGCAGCGACGCCGGCGGCCACCGACGAGTAAGGGTCGACCTGCGAGGAGCCGACCGCGCGCACGGCGCTCGTCGAGCAGTTCTGCTCGTGGTCGGCGTGGAGGATGAACAGCACGTCGAGGGCGTGCTCGAGACGGGGATCCGGCTCGTACTTCAGCTCGGCGATCCTGTAGATCATCGACAGGAAGTTGCCGGCGTAGCTGAGGTCGTTGTCGGGATACACGTAGGGCATGCCGCGGTTGTGGCGGTAGGCGAAGGCGGCGAGCGTCGGCATCTTGGCCAGCAGCCGGATCGTCTGGATGTACCGGTTCTCGGGATCCTTGATCTGGTTGGCCTCGGGGTAGAACGTGGAGAGGGCGCCGGTGCCCGCGAGCAGCATCCCCATCGGATGGGCGTCGTAGCGGAAGCCCTGCATGAACTCCTTGACGTTCTCATGCACGAACGTGTGGATGGTGATGTCGTGCCGCCAGGTGGCGAGCTGATCGGAGGTCGGCAGCTCGCCGTGGATCAGCAGGTAGGCGACCTCGAGGTAGCTCGACTTCTCTGCGAGCTGCTCGATCGGATAGCCGCGGTACTCGAGGATCCCCGCGTCGCCGTCGATGTAGGTGATCGCCGACCGACACGACGCCGTCGCCATGAAGGCGGGGTCATAGGTCATCAGGCCGAAGTCGTCGTCCTGCACCTTGATCTTCCGCAGCTCGGTCGCCCGGATCGTCTCGTCCTCGATCGGGAGCTCGTACTGCCTGCCGGTGCGGTTATCGGTGATGGTGAGCGTGTTGCTCCCCGTCGCTACGCCGCCCCCGTTGGTCGTCTCTGTGTCGGTGCTCATGTCACTCCTATCGGGTGCCGGGGGAAGGCCGCCCGGTCGGAGTGGACGACCCGTCTCTGTCCCGCACTCTATTACCCGGAAAGCCGGTTCCGCGAAGCGTTGAGCGCCGCGGTCGGTCAGCGCACGGTCAGTCCTGGTCGGGCGGCGCGCGATATCGGCTCGCCGTGGCCGCGCGCTGGCCCTGATAGTGGCTGCCGAGCTCGGCACTCCCGTACGGGCGGAGGGCAGGCCGATCGAGCGCCATGAACGACAGCTGGGCGATTTCGAGCCCCGGGCGCAGGATGATCGGAACGCGCGTGAGGTTGTTGAGCTCGAGCGTGAGCGTGCCCTTCCAGCCGGGGTCGCAGAAGCCCGCGGTGGCGTGGACGATGAGGCCGAGGCGGCCCAGTGAGCTGTTGTGGGTCGGGATGAAGCTGCGGCTGACCAGGAAGACGCCGTCGGGCGAGCCGACCTGGATGCAACGGACCGGGACGCTCTCGCACTCGCACACGGCGGTGATCGCCCATCCGGCATGGAAGCGCTTGCGCAGGTTCTGCCGTGCCACCTTGCGCGGGAGGCGGAACACGATCTCGTGCGGCGTGAACGTCACCTGGTAGCGCATCCCGCAGACCCGGCCATAGAGCGTGGCGAGCTTCTCGGCGACGATGACCCGGTGACCGAGGCTCGCGATGAGCTCCCGGTAGTCCTCGGCGAGTGTGCGACTCACCGTGGTCACGCCGCAGCGACTCTGCACGTCGACGTAGCCATCGGTGTCCATGATCCCGGCGAGCAGCGCGCGTCGCTGCTCGGTGCTGGACTCGAGATACGTGCGCGGGATGTGTTTGTTGCCAAACACGCCGAGCTCACGCAGTCGGCTGTTGAGCGACTCGTTGGCGACGTAGCGTTCTGTGCGCGGATCGCGGGTGTGGCCGGCGCCACCGACGCGGTAGGCGAGCGGCGCGGTCGCGGGCCTCACTGACTCGCCGGCGAGCACGAGCTCGTCGAGGATCGGGCGGTCGATCGACGTGATCTCGGCTTTTGTACTCGTCCCATCGCCGAGCCACGCCCCCAGCACGTAAGGGTCCATCGGCAGCTCACGGCTCGGGTACTGGACCGGGAGCGCCTGGGCGACATGATGGTTGTACTCCGTCGCCGAACACTTGAGCGAGCGCCCAATCTCGGCGGTGGTGAGCACTGACGGTCGTCCGCGGCGGCTGCGGTCGTACTTGGTCCAGCTCTGCCACAGGTGGTCGGCGTCAGCGAGGATCGTCGTCCCGTCGGAGAACTTCACCGTCCGGCACGGCCGACCGGTCATCACCTCGCTGGTGGCGAGCACCGGCGTCGGGTGACCCTCGAGGTCGAACACCCAGTCCCCGGGCGCCAGCTCGCCCATGGTCGTCCAGCCCTCGGGTGTGGGAACCGGGGTGTCGAGCGCGAGCGCCTTGCCCTCGATCCGAGCGACGATGTCGTCGGGCAGTTCGACCCACTCGAGCGTCCGCCCCAGGCAGAACTCGCCGGGGTGGATGACGAACGTGTCGCCGTCGGGGACGATCACCTCCCTGGTGAGGTTCTCGGGCACGTCCCGAAGGTCGATCGCGGCGACCTTGTGGTTGGTGAACACGCGGAAGGAGTCGCCGAGGCATAGGTCGATGCTCGCCGGCTGCACGTGGTCGGGGCTCCACGGGTCGATCCGGATCCGGCCGGCGGCGACGAGCTCGACGATCGTCGCGTCGGAGAGGACGGAGGTGATGGGGGTGACGGAGGGCAGGCGGACGGGTTCGGGGGTCATCGACAGCGCAGTGTGCCAGCGTCCACGGCGGCCTCCGCGCCCGGCCGCCCGC
>CAXTTD010000227.1:0-5694 GCA_964246945.1 uncultured Solirubrobacteraceae bacterium
GTGGAGGACCCCGGTCGGGCTCGCGGGGCGCTGCCGGGCGCGACCACAATCGGGGCCGGGCGGGCGGTGAGGAGCGCCCCCGTCGGTGAGCTCGAGTGTCACCACCCCCGGCCCGCCGGGCAGGCGCAGGCTGCGGACGTAGCGCCCCCCGGACAGCGCCTCGATCCCCGGCACGAGGCGGCGGGCGAAATGCTCGCGCAGCGCCCGGGCGTCGAGCGGCGCGGCGTACCCGAGCCCGAGGCGCACGATCTCCATGGACGTACAGTGTCGTCATCCACAAGGTTCCCGACGACCTCGACCATCTCATCCGACTGCTCGGCGAGCTGCTCGGGCTCGACGTGCTCGACGTCGGCTGCGGGCCGGGACGGCTGTTGGGTCAGTTGATCGACCACGGCGCGCGGGCGACCGGGATCGAGGTGAGCGAGACGAAGGTGGCCGAGGCCCGGCAGGCGCTTGCGGACACGAGCGCGACGGTGCGCCTCGGCCGCGGCGAGGCACTCGGGCTGCCCGACGCCTCCCAGGACGTCGTCGTCTACCTGCGCTCGCTGCACCATGTCCCGGTCGCGGCGATGGACGGGGCGCTGCGCGAGGCCCGCCGGGTGCTGCGCGACGGGGGCGTGCTGTACGTCGTGGAGCCGCTGCCCGAGGGGGACTTCTACGAGCTCGTCGCGCTCGTCGAGGACGAGACGGAGGTCCGCGCCGCCGCGCAGGCCGCCCTCGCCCAGGCCGGCGACGCGGGGTTCGCTCACACCACCACCGAGCGTTACGAGACGGTGGGGCTCTACCGCGATCTCGACGCCGTCCGCGCCCAGATCGTCGGGGTCGACCCCGCGCGCGGGCCGGCGTTCGACGCCCGCCGCGCCGAGCTCGAGCGCCGCTTCGCGACCGGCGGCGAGCTCCGGGGATCGCTGCGCTGGTTCGCGCAGCCCCAGCAGGCCGCGGTGCTGCGCGCGTCCTAACGTCGAGGGCCGGACCCTCGACTCAAGGACAGCACCCATGGATCATGTGAACCTCGGACGGACCGGCCTGCGCGTCTCGCGCATCTGCCTCGGGATGATGAGCTACGGCGCCGATGAGAAGCGGCCGTGGGCGCTCGACGAGGCCGCCGCCGAGCCGATCGTGCGCGCCGCCGTCGAGGGCGGGGTCACGTTCTTCGACACCGCGGACACCTACAACAGCGGTGAGAGCGAGCGGGTCACCGGCCGACTGCTGTCGACGCTGTTCGGCACCCGCGAGGAGTACGTGCTCGCCACCAAGGTGTTCATGCCCACGATGCCCGGCGAGAACGGTGGCGGCCTCTCGCGCAAGCACATCATGGCCTCGATCGACGCGTCGCTCGAGCGCCTGGGCCACGACTACGTCGACCTCTACCAGATCCATCGCTTCGATCCCCGCACCCCGGTGGAGGAGACGATGCAGGCGCTCCACGACGTGGTGCAGGCCGGCAAGGCGCGCTACATCGGCGCGAGCTCGATGTACGCGTGGCAGTTCGCCAAACTCCAGACGGCCGCAGGCGCCGGCACGCGCTTCGTCGCCATGCAGAACCACTACAACCTCCTCTACCGCGAGGAGGAGCGCGAGATGATTCCCCAATGCCTCGACCAGGGCGTCGGGGTCATCCCGTGGAGCCCGCTGGCCCGCGGGATGCTCGCCGGCAGTCGCGGTCGCGGCGGGGAGAAGCGCACGACCCGGGCCCAGACGGACGCCTTCGGAGACCGCCTCTACGCCGAGTCCGACTACGACATCGTCGAGCGCGCCCAGCAGGTGGCAGAGCAGCGCGGCGTGCCCACCGCGCAGGTGGCGCTCGCGTGGCTGCTTCAGCGCTCCGGGGTGACCGCCCCGATCATCGGCGCCACCAAGTCCGAGCACCTCGCCGACGCGCTCGCTGCCGAGGGACTCACGCTGTCGGAGGCCGAGGTGGAGAGCCTCGAGGAGCTCTACGTCCCGCACGCGATCGCCGGCCATTCATGAGCCCGCGCTCCTGCGGGTAGGACCGCGCCATGCCCTCACCCGACCGCGGTCACGACCCGCGCCCTTCCAACCGCGTCCTCGTGCTGTTCGGGGCCACCGGCGACCTCGCCAAGCGCAAGCTGTTCCCCGGCTTCTACCACCTGTTCAAGGCGGGTCTGATGCCCGAGGACTTCCGCATCATCGGCTCCGGCCGGCACTCGTCGGGCTCCGACGAGGAGTTCCGGGAGCTCGTTCATGACGCGCTCGGCGAGTACGGGCGCATGGAGCTCGACGCGGACAGCTGGCAGGAATTCTCCGGGCGGCTCTCGTTTGTGGTCTCGAGCGCCGAGGACGGCTCCGATCTCGCACAGGCGGTGAGCGGCGCCGAGCGGGAGATCGACGCCGACGGGGACCGGCTCATCTACCTGTCGGTGCCGCCGGGGGCGATGGAGTCGATGGTGCAGATGCTCGGCGAGACCGGCCTCGCGAAGGGCGCGTCGCTCGTCGTCGAGAAGCCGTTCGGTCACGACGTGGCGTCCGCGCGCCGGCTCAACGCCGCGCTGCACGACGTGGTGCCCGAGGAGTCGATTTACCGCATCGACCACTTCCTGGGCAAGGAGGCGGCCCAGAACATCCTCGCCCTGCGCTTCGCCAACGGCATCCTCGAGCCGGTGTGGAACCGCGACCACGTCGACTACGTGCAGATCGACGTCCCCGAGGCGCTCGACATCCAGGGCCGGGCGAGCTTCTACGAGGAGACCGGGGCGTTCCGCGACATGATCGTCACCCATCTGATGCAGATCCTCGGGATCGTGGCGCTCGAGCCGCCCTCGCGGATCGACGCCGAGTCGCTGCACACCGAGCGCACCAAGGTGTTCGAGGCGATCCGTCCGCTCGAGCCCGACCACGTGGTGTTCGGTCAGTACGCGGGCTACCGCGACGAGGATGGCGTCGCCGACGACTCCCCGATGGAGACGTTCGCTGCGCTTGAGGTGTGGGTCGACACCTGGCGCTGGAGCGGGGTGCCGTTCTACCTGCGCACCGGCAAGGCGCTCGCCGAAGGCCGACGGACGGTGACGATTGGCTTCACCGAGGCGCCGCTGCGGATATTTCCCGCCGGGAACCCGGACGGCGCCCGGCCCTCGGAGCTCGTATTCGAGCTCTCCGACGACCCGCAGGTGCGCATCGAGGTCCAGGCGAAGCTCCCCGGGGCGACGCTCACCCTCGGCAACGCCGCGTTCGTGCTTGACGTCGACGACGCGTTCGACGGCGCCGACGGCCTCGAGGCCTACGAGCGGCTCCTGCACGACGTGATGAAGCGCGAGCGGCTGCTGTTCACCCGCTCGGAGCAGATCGAGCGGCTGTGGGAGGTCGTGCAGCCGGTGCTCGATGCCCCGCCGCAGGCCGAGTCCTACGCGAAGGGGTCGTGGGGTCCGCAGGACGCGCTCGATCTGCCCGGCGAGAACGGCTGGCGGCTGCAGGCCGACGGCTGAGCATCGGGTCAGGTGTCCCGGCAGCCAGCCCTGAGCGTCGGGCTCAGGTGCCCGGCAGCCATCCGGGGTTGAAGGCGACCGGCACGTCGGGATCCTCCTGCGCGTAGGCGACCTCGGGATCGTCGGTGGCCGCCGCCACCCCGGCGCGATGACGGCGAGCGAGCTCTGAGTCGGGGTACACGACCCTGCCCCCGGCCCGCGTGCCGCCCGCGAGCAGCCCGCACGGGCGCTCCCCGGCGCCGCCGCACCCGTGCTCGGTCCCCGCCGGGCAGGGGACGAAGTCCCAGCGGCGCAGCGGCCGCTCGGTGCCCTCGACGAGCAGCCGGCACTCGCCGTCGAGCACCAGGAAGTCCTCCTGCTCGTTCTCGGCGTGGTAGTAGCAGTTGGGCTGGCCGCGCTGCAGGACAGCGATGTTCACCCCGAGCGCCGAGAAGCGGGCCTCGGCCCCCTCGAACGCGGTGAACGCCCCAAACGGCCCACCCACCCAGGCCGCCTCCGCGGCGTTCAGCACGAACCACCCCGGCTCCGACGGGGAGGTGCCGTGCTCGCGCTCGACGATCTTCGCCTCACGGACCATGTTCGAGTTAAGGCTGTCCGCAGGGTGACCATGACAAACCCCGGGATCTAGCCTCCTGCGCGATGGCCCTGATCAGCGAGGTGCTCGCCCGCCGCCTGCGCCTGATCGCGCCGCGGACCACGGATCTCGTGCACGAGCGCGACCTGCTGGCGATCATGGACGACGGGGTGGCGCTCCTCGCCGACCGCTGGGTGGCTCGCGACACCGCGGCGGTCGCCCAGCCGACGGTGCTCGTGCGCTCTCCCTACGGTCGCCGGCAGTTCCCGGGCCTGCTGTTCGGTCGACTGCTCGCCGAGCGCGGCTTTCAGGTGGTGGTCCAGAGCGTGCGCGGCACGTTCGGCTCCGGCGGCGAGTTCGCGCCCTTCGACGAGCGGGCCGACGGGACGGCGACCCTGCGCTGGCTGCGCGAACAGCCGTGGCACGTCGGCCGGGTGGCGACGATGGGTCCGAGCTACCTCGGCCTCGTCCAGTGGGCGCTCGCCGCCGACCCCGATGCCCGCGAGGCGCTCGCCGGCATGGCGATCCAGGTGAGCGCCTCGCAGTTCCACGACCAGAGCTACCCCGGCGGCTCGGTGGCGCTCGAGACGATCGCGTCGTGGCTGGTCGTGATCGCGGCCCAGGAACGTCGCCTGGCGCCGCTGGCGATCAACCGGGGGCTGCGCGCGATCCCCGCGCTGATGGGCGAGCATCCGCTGATCGGCCTCGATGAGCATGCGACCGGAGCCCCCGTCGCGTGGCTGCGGCAGGGGTTCGAGCATCCCGGTCGCGACGAGGATTACTGGGCGCGACGGGACTTCTCGGTCACCGTGCCGGAGGTGAGCGTGCCGGTGTCGTTCGTCGGCGGGTGGTACGACATCCTGCTGCCGTGGATGCTCGACGACTTCCGGGCGCTGCAGGACTCGTCCGCTCCGGCGCTTCCGCCGCGGCTGCTCATTGGACCGTGGGCCCACACCTCGCCGGGGCTCGTCGCCGCCGGCCATCGCGAGGGAATCGCGTTCCTGCGGGCACGGCTGCTGGACGACGACCGGCTGCTCGACGCCTCCGCGGCGGCGGTGCGGCTGCGCATCACCGGCGCCGGCGGCGGCTGGCGCGATTTTCGGACGTGGCCGCCTCCGGAGGCGAGCCCGCGACGCTGGTTCCTCGCGCCGGGGCGCCGGTTGTCCGATGCCGAGGTCGTCGACGGGGGATCGGAGTCCTACCGGTATGACCCGGCGGACCCGACCCCGTCGCTCGGCGGCCCGGTGCTGCTCTCACGCAGCCCGGTGGTGGACAACGCGCCGCTCGAGACCCGCGCCGACGTGCTCACCTTCACCTCGGAGCCGCTGCCGCAGGCCCTGCTCGCGGTCGGTCGGCCCACCGTCGAGGTGTGGGTGCGTGGCTCGGTGCCGTACTTCGACGTGTTCGCCCGCGTGTGCGAGGTCGACCCCGCGGGGATCTCCCGCAACGTGTGCGACGCGCTGCACTCGGTGAGTGCCGTGCGCGACGCGCCGGAGGAGGACGGGAGCTTCCGCGTGGTGGTCGAGCTGTGGCCGCTCGGCCACCGCTTCGCGCGTGGGCACCGCATCCGCTTGCAGCTTTCCTCCGGCGCGCACCCCCGCTACGCCCGCAACCCCGGGACCGGCGCCGACCCCGCGGGGGCGCCGCCGGAGACGATGCGGGCGGTGGAGATCGAGG
>CAXTTD010000228.1:0-5690 GCA_964246945.1 uncultured Solirubrobacteraceae bacterium
GGGTCGCGCCCGCCGAGCGCGAGCGGTTCGAGCGGCTCCGGGCCAAGGTGCGCTCGGCCGATGACGCTCACGGCCTGCCCGAGGGGCTGCTGCACGGAAATCTGCTCCACGCCCCCGACCACGCCATCCTGAGCGAACACGGGCCGGTCGCGATCAACTGGAAGGCGTCCGGGCGCGGCCCGCGCCTCGCCGACTTCGCCTACCTGATGTGGGGCACGGGTGCGTGGAACCCCCGTCGGCGCAGCCAGGAGCGGATCGACGCCGTTGTGGGCGCGTACCGCCGGCACATCGAGCCGACCGACGAGGAGCTGGATCGGCTCGAGGCGGTCATGTACATCCGGACGCTCTACCTCGTGTGCTTTGGCTACCGACGTGCCGTCATCGACGGCGTGAGGTTCCGCGAGTGGGGCTTCATCCGTCCCCCCGAGTACTTGAGCGACACCGCGGCCGCCACCCGAGCCGCGTTCCGCCGGTAGGTGGCCGGCTCGAGGCGGCCACGCTCACCTCACGAGGTACTCGTCGCGCAGCCACGTGACGGTCGTCTGCATCGCCGCCGCGTAGCCCACCCGAGGCTCCCAGCCGAGCACCTCCCGCGCCTTGCGGTTGGAGAACGACTGGTCGACGCCCATGATGTCGACCGCCTGGCGGGAGAGCAGCGCCGGCGCGGAGAGCCGGGTGGTGCGGCGCAGCAGGCGATAGCCCTGCTCGAGCCCGGTGCCGAGCCCGCGGGCGACGCCGTAGGGCATCGACAGGCGCGCGGGACCCGCGCCGATTCCGGCGGCGAGACCGTCGGTGAACTGCCGCCAGGTGACCGGCAGCCCGTCGGTGACGTTGAACGCCTCCCCGGCGGCGTCGGTGTGGCGCAGCGCGAGCGCGAACGCGTCGACGAGGTTCTCGACATAGACGAGCCCGGCGATCCGCCGCCCGTCCTCGACCAGCAGCATGTAGCCACCCCGGATCGCGCTCCCGATCTCGCCCACGACCTCACGCGAGCGCGGACCCCACACGGTGGCCGGGCGCAGCACCACCGTCTCGAGGCCCGCCTGCGCGGCCTGCGCGACCTCCGCCTCGGCGGCGAGCTTGGTCTGGGCGTACCAGTTGCGAAAGCCCCCCGGGGGCTCGCTTTCCTCGACCGACGACCGGCCCGGGTAGCCGTAGATGTCGGTCGAGCTCACGTGCACGAAGCGGCGCACCCCCGCCTCCCCGGCCGCCGCCAGCAGGTGACGGGTGCCGGTGACGTTGACCGCCTCGATCTCCTGCACCGTGCCCCAGTCGCTCACCATCGCCCCGCAGTGCACGACGTAGTCGCAGCCCTCCGCGGCCCGCTGCAGCGAGCCGGGGTGCTCGAGCGTGCCGGGGGCGAGCTCGGCGCCGAGGCGCTCGAGGTGGCGAGTGTCGCTGCGCTCGCGCACCAGACAGCGGACCGGGTGTCCCTCGGCGAGCAGACGCTCCACGAGATGGGAGCCGATGAAGCCGCTGGCGCCGGTGACGAGATGGACGTCCTCACGCGTGGTGTCGACCGGGGTGCCGCGCAGCGGTGCGAGGCCGGCGGCGTGCGGGTCGGCGCGGGCGAGGCGGCGGCGCAGTGTCGTGGTGGCGATCTCGCGGACGACCCCCCAGTTGCGACTGGCGGAGCCGTGCAGGTCGGCGAGCACGCCGTCGAGGGCGGTGAGGAAGCGATCGATCTCCTCCGCGGAGACGGTGAGCGGCGGCAGCAGCTTCACCACGTCGTTCTTGCCGCTCGCCATCGTGATCACGCCGTGGTCGCGGTGCAGCGGGATGACGACGAGCTGCGGGAACAGCCCCTCGCTCGCGAGGTGCATGAGACGCCAGTTGAGCTTCGCCACCCGCGTCGGCGGCGCGGCGAGCTCGATCCCCCACATGAGGCCCCGGCCCCGGACGTCGTCGAGCATCGCGTAGCGATCGCGGAGTTCGAACAGACCGGCGCTCAGTCGCTCACCCATCCGCTCGGCGTGCTCGACGAGGCCGTCGCGCTCGATCACCCGGATCGCGGCGAGGCCCGCCGCCATCGACAGCCGGTTGCGCCCGTAGGTCGACTGCTGCACGTAGCAGCGCTCGAGGGTGCCGACCGCCTTCTGGAAGATCTCGCGGCGGGTGATCATGGCGCCGGTGGGCATGAAGCCGCCCGACAGCGCCTTGGCCACGGTGACGATGTCGGGCTCGAGATCCCAGTGCTCGAGGGCGAACCAGCGGCCGGTGCGGCCGAGTCCGGTCTGGACCTCGTCAAGCACGAACAGGGTGCCGTAACGCCGGCAGAGCTCCTGAGCGCCCTCCAGGTATCCCGGCGGCGGCGGGTTGACGCCGACGCCCTGGATCGGCTCGACGATGAACGCGGCCGCGCGACGGCGCTTCAGCACCTTCTCGAGCGCGTCGAGGTCACCGTGGGGCACCCGGCGGCAGCCCGGCAGCAGCGGCCCGAAGCCCGCCTTGAAGAAGTCCTCCCCGACGATCGACAGTGGCCCGTAGGTGACCCCGTGATAGCCGCCGTCGGTGGAGACGATCTCACGCCGGCCGGTCGCCGCGCGGGCGAATTTCATCGCCGAGTCGACCATCTCCGCGCCGCTAGAGCCGAAGAACACGGCGTCGAGCGCCCGCGGCAGGTGGGCGGTGAGCGCCTCCCCGAGCATCCCGGCGAGCGGCGAGTACTGGATCTGCACGCCGTCCAGCAGCTCGGCGTCGAGCGTGGCGGTGATCGTCGCGCGGATATCGGGATGGTTGTGACCCAGGCTCGCGAAGCCCTCGCCGCTGTGGAAGTCGAGGTACTCGCGACCGGCCAGGTCGTAGATGAGACTCCCCCGCGCGGTGGTGTAGTCGTAGTCGTAGCCGATGATCGACAGGACGTCGACGAGCGAGGGGTCGAGGTACTGGGAGGCGAGCGAGAGCGTCTGCGCGGTGCGATTCTGGGCCTCGGCAACGATCCCGAGCGGATCAGCGGACACGGTCGGGGGCGCGGAGATCGTCATCAGCGCAGCTGAATGTACGCGAGCCGCCGGTCCCGCGGCGCGCGTCCCCGCCGGAGTGTCGGTAGCCTCCGGCGACCATGGACCTGTTTCGGCTCGACGGCAAGGTCGCGGTGGTGACCGGCGGCACCCGCGGCATCGGCCTCATGATCGCTCGGGGCCTGTTGCAGGCGGGTGCGAGCGTGTTCGTCAGCTCCCGCGACGCCGCCGCCGGGGACGCGGCCGTGGCCGAGCTCGCCGGGCTCGGCGAGGTCGCCTCCATCCCCGCCGACCTCGCCACCGAGGCCGAGTGCGTGCGGCTGAGCGCCGAGGTCGCGCAACGCGCCCCCCACCTCGACATCCTCGTCAACAACGCGGGCACCGTGTGGGGCGCGCCGCTCGAGGAGTTCCCCGACGCCGCCTGGGACAAGGTGCTCGCCCTCAACCTCAAGGCGCCGTTCTTCTGCGCCCGCGCGTTCCTGCCCGCACTCACCCAGCGTGCCTCCCCGGAGGATCCCGCGCGGATCATCAACGTCGGCTCGATCGACGGCCTGCGCGTGCCCGGGCTGCCCACCTATGCCTACTCGGCGAGCAAGGCCGGGGTGCACCACCTCACCCGGGTGCTCGCCGCCGAGCTCGGTCCCCGGTACGTCACCGTCAACGCGATCGCCCCCGGCCCGTTCGAGTCCAAGATGATGGCCGCAACGCTCGCTGAATACGGCGAGATGATCGCGAGCGCCGCACCACTGCGGCGGATCGGACAGCCCGATGACATGGCCGGCACGGCCGTCTACCTCGCCAGCCGCGCCGCCGCCTACGTCACCGGCGCGGTGATCCCGGTCGACGGTGGGATCTGGGCGGCCTCCTAACCCGGGTCCGCCTCGGACACCTCGTGGGGGTCGTAGGCGGTCGGATCGTAGGGCAGCTCCGGATGCTCACCGGGCGTGGCGAGGTCGTAGGAGCGCAGCTCGCCGCGCTCCTGATCGAAGGCGACCGCGCGGGTGAGCGTGTAGGGCTTCACCGGCGGGGCCCCGTTGAGCAGCGAGGTGAGACGTTTGGCGATGTAGCCCATCGCGCTCATCGCCCGCATCCGGCTCGCGAACAGCTCCTGGCCGACGAGCAGCGAGTTGTCGCGCAGCGCCTCGGCGAGCGACGAAGGCACGTCGTCGAGGGTGGGGACCTCCTGCTTGGCCCACTGCGCGAGCTCGTGGGTGGTGCGGTCGATCACCGCAACCCGGGTGTAGAACCCGTAGAAGACCTGGTGCAGGGCGTCAGGACGGTCGGCCTTGGCGACCTGGACGAGGTATTCCTCGAGGCTGTCGACGAGGCTCGGTGTGCCCGACCCGTTGGTGTCGGTTGACGAACTCATCCCCCGAAGCCTCCGTGAGGGTGACCGCGCCTGTCAAGAAGCGCCGAGGTTTCCAGCGCCGCCGCGCGCGGTGACCGACGCCTCGCCGGCCGCGCTCACCCCTGACCCGCGCCGCATTTGACCTGGCCGCTAGCGTCCCTGGTGGTGCACGCCGTCGCTGAGCGGCGGACGCCACTTCGGTTCGGAGACCTGCCTCCACGGTGCGGGGAACGGCTCGGCTCACGGCCATCGTGTCTGCTTTTCCAGCGATGGGGGACCGATGCACCCGTGGAGTCTGCGACGCCGACCGAACGCCCCTCCGGCGCCGGCGCGCTGGTGGCCGCGCCGGGGTCGCCACGAGCATCGCGCCTCCCCCACCCGGGCGGGCGTCGCCGACGCGGATCGGGAACGCGCGCGGGAGGCCGACGTCGCCGACGCGGATCGGGAACGCGCGCGGGAGGGCGAGGAGCTCGAGATCCTGATCACGCGGGCTCGCGACGCTCGCCGCCTCACGCTCTCGGGGAAGCTGACCGTGCGCACCGCGCCCCGCCTCGCCGACTGCCTGGAGGAGGCCTCGACTGGTGGCGTCGATCGGATCGTGGTCGATCTCAGCGGTCTGCGGGTGCTCGACCCGCCGGCGGTGGGCCCGCTGCTCGCCGCGCATCTGCGCGCCCAGGACGACCACCGCGAGCTGATGCTCATTCGCGGCCCCACTCCCGTGCAGCGGGTCCTCGACCGCGTCGAGGGTCCGTTCCGTTACCTCTCCGGCTCGCGCCGCGATCGCCTGCGATGAAATAAGTCCGGCCGGGGCGATCAGGGGGTGCGATACTGGACTCAGCTCCCTGGGGGAGCAGGTCGCTCTCCGGGAGGCATCTTGCGTCTTGGCGGTTCGCCGTCCTTCCCTCTTTCAGGGCGCCGGAGTCCACTGCCGAGGGGAAGGCGAGATCGGACAACGGATGGAAACCTCGACCGAGGAACAGTACGCGTACAGCAACTCCCTGCCGGCGGCCATCTCCAACGCGGTGGTCCGGGCGTTGCGCGACTACACGGGCCGCGGCCCCACCAAGGCGCGCACCACGATCCGCGACAACATCGTGCTGGTGATGCTCGAGCAGACCCTCACCAAGGGCGAGCGATCGCTCGCCGAGAGAGGTCGCGAGGAGAAGGTGCTGGAGATCCGGGCCGAGTTCCAGAACGCGATGCGTGACGAGACCAGCGACCGCGTGGCGGAGCTCACCGGCCGCAGCGTCACCGCGATGCTGAGCGCCAACCACATCGATCCCGATCTCGCCGCCGAGGTCTATGTGCTTGACCAGGCCCCCGACTACGAAGCCCGCAGCTGGGACGCGTTGACGGACCACACGCCGCACGACGGGCGGGAC
>CAXTTD010000229.1:0-5350 GCA_964246945.1 uncultured Solirubrobacteraceae bacterium
CGCCCCCCCCCCCCCCGCGGCCCCCCCCACGGCCGCCGGCCGCGTGAGCGGCGAGCAGCAGCTCGCCGGTGCCGGTGGTGTCCACCCGCCACGGGTCACGCTGCGCCTTGGCGACGAGGTGCAGGCCACTCGCCGCCGCGGTGTCGAGATACGCCTCGGCGCCGTTGAGCACGAAGCCCGCCTCAAGCTCGCGGCCGAGCGGGTCGTGGACAATCGCGGTGCGGGCCTCGCCGCCGAGCGCGCCGGCCAGCGCCGCGGCGGTGCCCTCGCCGCCGTCGGCCAGCGGGCACAGGTCGACCGGCCGCCCGCTCTCCCGGAGGCCCGCGCCGATTGCCTGCGCGACCTGGTCGGCGGTGAACGTGCCCTTGAACGAGTCGGGGGCGACGAGCACGGTCTCGGGAACGCCGTGGACCACGCGGCCAGTATCCGTCATCCTGACTGCGTGAGGCCATGACCGAACACGAGCTGATCGACGCCGGCGGGCGCGAGGTGCGGATCTCGAGCCCCGGGCGGGTGGTGTTCCCCGAGGCGGGGGTCACCAAGCGCGCCCTGATCGGCTACTACCTCACCCTGCGCGAGCCGGTGCTCGCCGGGCTGCAGGGCCGCCCCACCCATCTGAAGCGCTATCCCGGCGGGGTCGCCGCCGAGCCGTTCTTCCAAAAGCGGATCCCCGACTCGGCGCCGGAGTGGCTCCACACGGCCGAGGTGACGTTCCCCAGCGGACGCACGGCACGGGTACTGCTGCCCGACGACGCGGCGAGCCTCGTATGGGGGGTGAACCTCGGCGTGGTGGACTGGAACCCGTGGCAGGTGCGCGTGCCCGATCTTGATCACCCCGACGAGCTCCGCGTCGACCTCGACCCGACGCCCGAGGCGTCCTTCGACAACGTGCGGAGGGTCGCCCTGGCGTGCGGTGAGGTGCTGCGCGACCACGGGCTCACCGGGTTTCCGAAGACGAGCGGCTCCCGCGGGATGCATGTGTACGCGCCGGTCGTGCCCGCGCACGACTTCATCACCGTGCGCCGGGCGGCGGTCGCCCTCGCCCGGGAGGTCGAGCGGCGCTGCGAGCTGGCGAGCGCGAAGTGGTGGAAGGAGGAGCGCCACGGCGTGTTCGTCGACTACAACCAGAACATTCGCGATCGCACCATCGCGAGCCCCTACAGCGTGCGGGCGCTGCCCGACGCGCGCGTGTCGGCGCCGCTCACCTGGGGGGAGGTGCCGGACGTCGAGCCCGGTGAGCTCCGCCTCGACACCGTGGCCGCGCTCGTCGCCCGGCGCGGTGACCCGTGGTCGGAGATGGACGGGGCCGCGGGGTCGCTCGACTCGCTGCTCGAGCTCGCTCGGATGGACGCTGAAGAGCGGGGCCTCCCCGACGCGCCGTGGCCCCCGCACTTCAAGAAGCAGGTCGGCGAGCCCCCGCGCGTGCAGCCGAGCCGGGCCCGGCGCGAGTAGGGAGCCCTCATGCGCGGGCTGTTCCCTGTGGTACCACGCTGGTACCATGATCGGCATAGCGATGAACCTCCGGCTCACCGAGGACGAAACCGCCGCACTGCGCCGCAAGGCGACGGAGGAGGAGGGCCGCTCGATGCAGGAGGTCGCACGGTCGGCCATCTCGGACTATGTGTCTGACCGGCCGGCACGGCTGCGCGCCGCGATTGATCGGGTCCGCACCGAGGACGCGAAGCTGCTTGACCGGCTCAGCCGGTGAGCGGCGAGCCGGCGGTCGACTACCTGAGCACGCCGGATCTGCTCGAGATCGCCGTTGGCGTGATCGAGGGCGACGTCGTGGTACGCGACCACGGCCTGCTCGCCTCGGCGGCCGCCCGACCGAGGGCGAGCGCCTTCGGCCGCGATGCCTATCCGGCATTCGTGGACCAGGCGGCGGCACTCATGCACTCGCTGACGCGGGGTCGCGGGACGCCGACTACGCCGGGTCGTACCTGCGCCCGGCGCCCGGAGCGTCGGTGTCGCGCCACTCATCCCGCCCGACGTGGTCGTTGGCCGTAATGCCGCGGATAGTGCGGTTCTCTCGCCACGCGAGGGTTTCGGTGGGTCGCGCGGCGCGAAATCGACGCCCGCCGTCGAGGAGAGTCCGCGGCACGCCGCCGAGCCGCAACGAACGGCAACGAGCGGCGATCTCTCAGCCGCCGACTGCCCGCCATCGCCGGCGTCCGCGTTCGTGACCCCCGATCAGCCGGTGCGCGTGCGATGCGAGGCGCGCCGATCCCGATCCGGGCGCGAACTACAGGAAGTCGTTGCCGGTGAGCACGTAGACGAACGGCACGAACGGGATGATGCAGGCGATCGCCCAAGTGAGCTTGGCGACAAAGCCCATGTCGCGCTTGAACGGAATCGTCACCCAGATGAGCACCACGGCGATCGGGTGCAGCAGGCAGCAGATGAGCTCGACGATGCGCTTCACGCGGCGTGCTCCCACCACGGTCCGCCGCGCTCGCCGAGCGCGGCCTTTGCGCTGTGGACCCGCGCGTGGGCGGTCGCCTCAGCGGCGGGGTCACCAGCGAGACGGGCGGCGCCGACGGCGTGACGGGCGGAGTCGAGCTGGGTGATGAGCTCGTCGCGCCGGTCGGGAGTGAGAGTCGCGGAAGACATGCCGGCGTGATACCCGAAAGTTCGCTCAGTCACTCATCTGCGACAGCGCGCAGTCGTGCGGATCCTTGTCCTCGCGCCAGCGCAGGATCTTCGTGCCGTGGCGGATGCGACCCTCGGACGCGTGGTCGAAGCTCACCTCGACGACCAGCTCGGGGCGCAGGGCGACCCATTCCATCTCGCGCTCGGTCTGCCAGCGGCTCGGATCGCCGTGGCCGCGCTCGCCGGTCTCGTAGGGGGCGAGCGTCTCGACCAGCGCCCGCTTTTGCGCCGCCCGCAGGCCGGAGGAGTGCCCCACGACGTGCAGGGAGCCCGCGGGGTCGTAGAGCCCGAGGATGAGCGAGCCGACGGTGTGCGCCTCCTTGCCCGGCCGGTAACCGACCACCACCGCGTCGATCGTGCCCCCCCGCTCCCCGTGCCCCCCCCCCTGCCGGGCCCCCGGGCGGTCGGGCGCGGCGAGCTCGTTGGCGACGCCGCCCGCGCCGGGGGCGAGCCACGGCTCGGCGTCCTGCGGGTCGGTGGTGAACGGGGTGAGGTCGACGCCGATCTCGGCGGCGAGTTCCTGCAACGCCGCGCGGCGCTCGAACAGGGGGGCGCTCAGCAGCGGGTCGTCTCCCCGCGCGAGCAGATCGAAGGCCACGAACCGGGCGGGCGTCTGCTCCGCGAGCATCGCCACCCGCGAGGCGGCGGGGTGCAGCCGCTGCTGCAGGGCCCCGAAGTCCTGCTGGAGGGGCTCGCCGGCGGCGTCGATGACGATCTCGCCGTCGAGCACGTGATGCCCGGGGGTGAAGTGGAGCTCGGGGAAGTACCGGGCGAGCGGGCGGCCGCTGCGCGACTGGACCGAGACCGCCTCGCCGTCGACGAACACGATCGCCCGGAAGCCGTCGAACTTCGGCTCGTACGCCCACGTGTCACCGGTGGGCAGCGTCTTCGCCGAGCGGGCGAGCTGGGGAGCGAGGGGGGCGGTGAGCGGCAGGGTCACGCGGGCGCAAGCGTATCGGGGACCGGTAGGATCGAAGCCGAATGACCGATCCCGAGCCGACCCTCGAGCTGAGCGCCGCCGAGCAGGAGTATCTCGAGTCGTTGTTCTGGCTCTTCGAGGCCGGTTTCCCGATGACCGGCGCGAACCTCGCGCGGGCGATGCAGCTCTCCCCGCCCACCGTCTCCGAGATGCTGCGCCGCCTGGAGAAGAACGGCTGGATCAGCCGGCCGAGCAGCCGCGTGATCGAATTCACGCCGTCCGGTCGCACGCGCGCCGAGGCGGTCGTCGGCCGCCACCGGATGATCGAGCGCTTCCTCACCGACGTCGTCGGAGTTCCCTGGGACGAGGTGCATGAGGAGGCGGAGAAGCTCGAGTACGCGATGACGCCGCGGTTCGAGGCCTACGTCCGCGACGCCGTCGGCGACGCGCGCACCTGCCCGCATGGCCACCCGATCAAGGTCCACGACCGCATCGACGGCGTGCCGCTCGCCGACTGCGCGGTCGGCGCCAAGGTGCGGATCCTGCGCCTCGAGAACGAGGCCGAGGACCTGCTGCACTACCTCAAGGCCGCCGGGGTTGAACCCGGCCTTCACGGCGAGATCCTCGCCAACGACGGCGACGAGGTGAGCGTCACCTTCGAGGCGGGCGCGAATCCCAGCGCGGTCACCTTCAGCGTCGCCGAGACCGTGTCGGTGACCGCCGACCCATCGCCGCCGCCGCGCACTGCGCTCCCCGAGCAACTCGTGCTCGGGCGCGAACGCTACGGGCGCTGACTGAAACCGCCCGGGCCGCGGCAGTCGCCGCGGTCGCCGCGGTCGCCGGGACCGGGTAACGGGCAGCCACCGGGCCGACCCTGGAGGCGCTCATCGGCGACGGCGCGACCCGCCACGCGGGCGGGTTGGACATGACGACGGAATTTCGTCCCGCTCATCAGGCCGTGCGCGGCGGACGGGTCGTTTCGGCACTCGGAGTGCCGAGTTGTCCCACAGGTCGCCGAAGGACGTCCGAGTGGGCAGAAAGTCCACCTGGAGGGCGCAGGGCGATAGGCGAAGGGCGATAGGCGAGGTGGCAGGCGCACGGCGCAGGGGCTCCGACGGTTCGAAGGCGGAGGACGGAGCCGGGTGGGCGGCCGTCTGGCGCCTCTGGGCGGTCTGTGAGGGGGCCGGCTTCAGGCGGTGAGCGCAGCGGATCGCGGCGCGCCCACCCACTCGCAGAGCAGCTCGGTGAGCGCCGGATGCCCGAGCAGATCGAAGTGGGTGGCGCCGCCGAGGTGGCGGTAGTGGTCGGAGGCGAAGCGCAGACGCTCGGTGCGGGTGCGCTGGGCCCACGCGCTGCGGCGATGGACGAGCAGGTCGCCGAGTGCGCGGCCGGCCAGCGCCTGCGGCGCTCGGGTCACCGAGGCCGAGACGAGCCAGTGGTCGACCCCGGGCGCAAACGGCACAGCGAGGCCGGCCTCGAGATCGCGGATGCCGGCGCTGCGCACGCGCAACGGCGCGGCGAACGGGCGCGTCTCGGGCAGCGCGCCGAGGACGCGTTCGGCGGCGGCCACCGCCTGCGCGAGCGGCGCGCCCTCATGGGGGACGCCGAGGCCGACCGTCGCCCGCACGCGCGGGCACCAGGCGCTCGCGCGCGGATGCTGACAGGCGGCCCGCACGACGAGACCGCCCATCGAGTGGCCGACCAGGCTGAGCTCCGCGACGGGGACCGGCCAGCCGGCGAGCAGCGCCTGGCTCGGTGCGGCGATGCTGTCGCTCTGCAGAT
>CAXTTD010000229.1:5360-5674 GCA_964246945.1 uncultured Solirubrobacteraceae bacterium
CGCACCGGCGCGGTCGGCGTCAAGCGCGCCGCCGGCGTCGAGCGGCGCGCCCGAGTTGAAACGGGCGTACACCGGGGTGATGGCATGGCGTGCGGCAAGCGCATCGCCGTAGCCGGGCCGCCGCCACGCGCGGTCGGGCACGCCGAGGCCGTGGACGAACACGACGAGGCGGTCGCTCACCGGGCGGCGGTCATCGACGATGAGCGCGAAGCTCGGCGTGAGCACGGACCCCGCGGCGGCGAGCCGGTCGCCCCACGCGCCTCCGAGCACGCCGATCGCGACCCGGCCGCGCGGCTCGGCGCGCAGCGGACGGG
>CAXTTD010000230.1:0-2035 GCA_964246945.1 uncultured Solirubrobacteraceae bacterium
CCTCGCGCCCGCGCGGGGCGCCGACCCGGCCACGACGGCTGGGATCCAGGTCCGCGAGGCACTCGTGGCGTCGCTGCCGCTCGGCGCGGCGCTCGTGCTGCCATCAGCGGCGACGGTCGCGCCGACACCGACGCTTGAGGACGAAGCCAAGCAGGACCTGCGCACGCGCACCCTGCGGCTGACCTGCCTGGCCGGGCTCGCTGGCGCGCCCGCGGTCTCGCTGCCGCTCGGTCTCGCCGGGGGCCTACCGGTCGGAGTCTGCATGGTGGCGCGCGTCGGCGAGGATGAGCGGCTGCTCTGCGCGGCACGCGTCGCCGACGCGGCGTGTCGTTCGCGATAGGCCTGGCGCGCGCTGCTGCTCAGCGACGGCCAGAAGGACTCGTGGGGCTCGCGCCCGACAGCGCCGCACGGTCGCTTTCGCGCCGTTCCGAATCATCATCCTGTCGCGTCCCACCGGCCTCAGCAGTGGACTGCTCGGTTCCACGAACGGGCAGCGCTCCCGTCCATTCGGCGGAGCCGTACGTCGAAGCATCAACAACAACAGACGCGGTCCGGCGGCGTGCGCCGGCCTCAGACGGTGAGGATCTCGTGGTGCAGATCGAGCAGCTTTCGCACCTCATCGGCGGCGACGCGTCCCATGCCGCATTCGGTGCAGATCCCCCAGTCGCGTTCTCCGGCTGAGGATCTGGCCAGGGCGGCGTCGATGAGTCGAGTCTGCTCTGGGGTCGTCCCCTCGGCCTGCTCGTCGGGGTGGTAGGGGACCAGGGCGAAGCACAGCTCGGTCTCCGGACCTCCGGTCAGATCCCGCAGCGGAGCGAAGTAGTCAGCGTCATTCCTGGTCTGGGGCACGGTGAAAGATGCCCAGTCGACCGACCGCTGCGCGGCGGAGACGACCGCGTTGACGAGATCCACCTGCATCTGCACGGACGCGGGCTGCGTGAAATGCTGATGGCCGTAATCGCCGTAGCAGAGATGCATCCCGACGGGAACATCAGCCGGCACGCGGTCCACGCAGCGGACCAGTCCCGGGGTGATCTGATGCATCGGCACGGCTGAGCCGGAACCCATGGCCCCTTCTAGGAGCCCGAACTCGACCGCGACGTCCCACTGCACCGCGCAGCGGTCGTGCGGGAGCTTCGCGAGGACCGCGTCGAGATCGGCGAAGAGCGCCTTCTCGTAGGAGGCCACCACGGCGGGCAGGTCCTCCGGCACGATCGTGCCCACGACCGAAGCCATCGGGTGGGGTACTGCATCTGAAACCGCACGCCGGCCGGGATCGTTCCCGCCTCCTGCAGCCCGGTCAAACACCGTGAACGACTTGGCGTACTCGTTTGCGTAGCCGAGGTCGGGCCAGTCGATGGTGTCCGCGGAGGCACCCGCAGCGAGGCGCAGCTGGGTCATCTCCGGCGCGTCCGGCGAGGTCTCATACGCCTGTCCAACCGATACCGACTCAAACTCGGGCATCTGCTGAAACTTCTGAACCTGGAACACGATCCAGTAGCCGCGCTCCCCGGTCTCTCCATCAGTCATCCGACGGACCCCCGTCGGGATGCGCGAGCTGATCTCCCGCATCACCGTCTCGGCATCGGGCAGGTTGACCGAGCCGTTGAAATGAACGCTGCTGGGCGGCATCGCATCCCCTTTCGTCTTTCGCCTGCGCCTGCGCAGGTGCCCGCGCGCCTCTCCCGCCGCGCGCGTGGATCGCCGCAAGCAATCCGATCCGGCACCGTCATACCACGTCGTGTCGCCGGCTGCCGACGAGCGTCAGTACTTCCTCCGCGACGCGGGCCCCAGCACCTGGCTCCAGGTGGTCGTAACCGATGAGGGAACCGGGCGGCGCTGGGCGTCCAGGACCGGTGGCGGCGGCCCGGGAGCCTTGGTGGGGAGCATGATTGCCGGTGAAATGTGTCGGGCGTGGAGCTGATGCTGGAGAACCCGGTGGAGGCGTTGGGGCCCGTCCTGCCCGGGGCCCGGGGCCCCGGGCCGGGGGGGGGGGGGTAGGGCGCGACCCCCCGGGCGGGCCCCCCCCCGGGCC
>CAXTTD010000230.1:2045-5666 GCA_964246945.1 uncultured Solirubrobacteraceae bacterium
GGTACTGGACCGGGAACGGCTGCCCGGCCGGGGGGGGGGGGGGGGCCCCGCCCCCCCCGGCCCCGGGCCCGGGGCCCCCGGGGGGAAGGGAATCTGACGAAAGCCGCGTCTCAGCCCAGCCCGCTGACCTTGATGATCTCGCCCGCGTGCGCCCCGGACGCGTGATTGGTGATGTAGGCGTCGCCGCTGGAGTTGACCGTGAGACCGATCGGGTCCACGAGACCTGGGACCTGAAGGTTCGTCGCCGTGACCGGCGAGGTGCCGTCAAGCGTGGCGCTCAGCAGCGCGCCCGGGGTGCTCGGCGCTGCGAGCGCGCCACCGGTGTTGTTCTCCAGGATGAGCAGCTTGCCCGCCTTGGTGAAAGCCAGGTCGCTGACGCGGGTCAGGCCAGTGACGACCGCGACCGGAGCCTGGCCAGGGAGGACCCGGTACACCTGCGCGCTGCCCGGCAGGCCCGGCAGACCACGCAGGACACCGACGTACAGCGCGCCGTCGGGCCCCACAGTCACCGACGAGGGGACCGCCTGAGCAGCGATCGTCTGCGCGGACGAGCCCGGGCCAAGCGCGCCCGCCGGAGCGGTCTCGGTCTCCGTCGGCAGGCGCGCCACGATCGATACCCGGTAGGTGGAGCTGACCAGCAGCACGTCGTTGGCGCCGGCGTCAACGACCGCATAGCCGCCCCTGTAAGGGACGAGGTCATGCGGGTCAGAGTCATACAGCGTCTCGCCCGGAAGCCCACCAAGCGTCGCCGCCGGCTGCGGATGGGTGGCCGCGAAATCGCTGATGTTGACCCCTCCCCCGTCCAGAAGTATCTGGGGGACGCTCTTGCTGACCCGCTTCCCCTCTGCCAGCTCGCCGAAGCTCCCCGCATCCCCGCCGTTGAGCGGGGGCAAGCCGATCGCGTCGGACTGCACGTTGCCGATCAGGACCACCGGGTCGGTCCCGTCGAACACGACCGCGTTGACCCCCGTGACCTCGCCGGTGTCCGTCTCACGCACCGAGGGAAGGAGCTTGAGCAGCGGCTGCTTGACGCCCTTGGGAGTGATCTCGTCGACCGCCGAGCTCTGGCCGTCGCAGAACCGGGTGGCCGCGCCCTGGGTGCCGCTGCCCCTCTCGCAGCCATATCGGGGACCTCCCACGCCGGCAACGGCGACATACAAGTGGCCGCCCGGCCCGAAGGTCAGGTGCCGGGGATTGTTCAGACCCCTGGCGACCACCGACACGGTCGGGGTGGCCGCTGCCGTCCCGGGCCCGACCAGGGCGGCGGAGCAGACGGCCGCCGCGGCCAGGCCGGCCATCGGCAATCGCAGACGTCGTGTGCGCATCACATACCTCGCGTTCAGCTCTACGAACAAAACAGGTCCTTTGACCGACTGCCTGAACCCCGACACGAGGGTGCGACGGACGGTTATATAGATGGAATGTCTCGACGGTGGTGAACGTTGCGCGGGGAGTGTCGACTCTGTCCGCGGGCGAACCAAAAGGCGCGGGGCCCGAATCGCACGTGGCGGTTCCCTGGCGCCAATCCCGCCGATCAACGCCGAAGCGATCAGCCAACGGCGGACTGCTCCTTCACGCCGACACCAGCGGCCAGCTCACCCGTGCTGAGAGCGCTCCGTTGGCGACAGAGCAGGTGCGTTTCTTCCGTTGGTCGGGTCTGCTGATCGGGAGCGGTCTTGCTGTCTGAGGGGATGAACGCGCTTGATACTCCCGGGCTGGTGGCGGTGTCGAAGGGCTTGGGGTCTTACGACCATTTGGCGGTCGGGGTGATTGTCGCGCCGGTGTCGGCGGCGGTCAGGAGGTCGTCGATGAGGTGGGCGAGGCGCACGGCATCATCGAAGCTTGGCGCGTTGTGGCTGTTGGTGGTGATGTCGTCGCGCAGCGCGGCGTAGACGTTCGTGACGTTGATCACCGAGTCAGGAAGTCCTCCGGTCTCGCCGGCATCAACCGGGATGGGTTCACCGTTGAGCTGAAGCGTGAGGCGCCCGGCCTGGAAGCCCCGGGGTGCGCCGCCGGTGAGGGTAACGACCCCGTTCTCGCCGGTGATCTCCATTGTGAACGGGGTGTCGTTAGCGGGGCGGCCGCCAGCAACCTGGATGGCGAGCGCGCCGCCGTCGGCCAGGCGGCCGTGAATCAGGACGTGGTCGGCGATCGTGCGCCGCTCGCTGCGGGGCGGGTCTCCGACGGCGAGCTCGGGGTATTGGATGGTGGTCAGTGCGGCCAGCGAGGTGAGATGTCCGACAAGGTGGATGGCGAAGTCGATCGTGTGGGCGGTCTGGATGGTCGGGAGGTTCATCGCGGTCTCGGGACGCTCGAGGTACAACGCGTCCTCCGCCAGCGTGCGGCCGAAGCCCGCCGTGGAGGAGTAGACGGTCGCGGTCAGTACCCGGCCGATCTCGCCCGCGGCGATCAACTCCCGCGCGTGGATCGCTGCCGGATTCATCCGCGACTGCAGCCCGACGGCCGCGTGTCGGCCGCTACCAGCAGCGGTCTTTGCGATCTGCTCAGTCTCCGCGGCGCTGGTGCCGACCGGCCATTCGGTCACCACGTGGCGGCCGGCGTTCAACGCTGCGGTCAGCAGTTCTCGGTGAGCGGGGACTGACACCGCCACCGTCACGATGTCCAGATCCGGGTTATCGATCAGGTCCTGGGCGTCGCCGTAGGCGCGGTCGACCCCGAACGCGGCAGCGGCCGCATCAGCCGTCTCCTGGCTGCGGGCCGCGACTGCCGAAAGTTCGAGGCCATCAACTGCCTGGACGGCAGGTACGTGCGCCTCGCCGGCCCACCCACGCTCGGCGTTGACTCCGACGATTCCGACATAAAGCTTGTTCGACATGTCGATCCTCCAGCTCACGAGAAATTAATGAACGCTTCGTTCATATTTTGCCGGTCCCCGGTTTTCTAAACGAGCCGTCCACTAATCTTTCGCTCATGGCACCCGGTCATGCACCCACGCCCGAC
Organism: uncultured Solirubrobacteraceae bacterium; assembly: GCA_964246945.1. Lineage (GTDB taxonomy): Bacteria > Actinomycetota > Thermoleophilia > Solirubrobacterales > Solirubrobacteraceae > Palsa-465. Next base: position 5,007 of record CAXTTD010000230.1, read on the forward strand.
GCAGCGGCCGATCCTCCGAGTCACCGCGGGCGTGGCCGTCCGGTCAGCTTGCGCGCTCGCCAGGCAGTGCTCGACGCGGCCGCGCAACTGCTCGACCAGCGAGGCTTCTCGGGTTTCACCGTCGATGAGGTCGCGCGCCGCTCGGGCGTGAGCAAGGCCACGATCTACAAACACTGGACCGGTGGGTATCACCTCGCCGTCGAGGCCTACGGCGACACCGTCACCGACGCGGTCCCGGTCATCAGCACCGGCGACGCCGTTGCCGACCTCGCCAGCCAGATCATCCGACTGGCTGGTTTCTACGCCAGTCGACGCGGACAGGTGATCGCCGAACTGCTTGCCGCTGGCACCGCCCACCCCGCCGGCGCTGACCTGTTGCGCGAGCAGTTCTTTGCCAGACGCCGCGCCGACACCGTGACCCTGATCAAGCGAGGACAGGCCGACGGACAGCTACGCGCCGACATCGACCCCGAACTCGCGATCGACCTCCTGTTCGGATCGGTCGTGTTCCGCCTTTTCAACGGCCTCACCCCGATCGACACCGACGCCGCCGCCCAGCTCGCACACATGGCGCTCCGCGCCCTCGCGAGCTCCTGAAACCGTCAGAAGCACCCTCCCGACCGGACAACACGATGCCGGGGGACCACACGACACGCTAAG
>CAXTTD010000231.1:0-259 GCA_964246945.1 uncultured Solirubrobacteraceae bacterium
CCCGACATCGGCCGCGCCGACCACCACGCACACCGCCGCCACCAGCACGAACGCCGGCCCCCACACCGGATCGACGATCGAGACGTCCTTCACCGCCAGCGAGACCCCCCATAGCCCCACGAACAGCACCGCGAGCGCGATCGCCGCGACCAGCGTCGCCGTCCCGGGCGCGGCGAACACGGTGGCGGCGGCACGCATCGGAGATGATCCTGCCCGCCCCCTGCGGGGGCGCCTACTGAGCCCCCAGCGCGCCCTCGAT
>CAXTTD010000231.1:269-4585 GCA_964246945.1 uncultured Solirubrobacteraceae bacterium
TCCTCGGGCTTCACCTTGCTCGGCCAGCGCCCGAGCAGCGTGCCGTCGGCGGCGATCAGGTACTTGGTGAAGTTCCATACCGGCGGCCCCGAGCCCGGCTGGCGGGCGAGCTCGGCCCACAGCGGCGAGGGGTCGGCACGCACCGAGGTGCGCTCGGTGAGCGGAAAGCTCACCCCGTAGTTCTTCTGGCAGAACTCCCCGATCTCGGCGCCGTCCTCGTACTCCTGGTCGGCGAAGTCCCCCGACGGGGTGCCGAGCATCTGCAGGCCCCGCTCGGAATAGCGCTCGTAGATCTTCTGCAGGCCCTCGTACTGCGGGGTAAAGCCGCACTTGCTCGCGGTGTTGACGATCAGCGTCGGCTGGCCGTGCAGGGAGCCGAGGTCGAGCTCGCCGCCGTCGAGCAGCGCGACCGTCCCGGCGTACACGTCGGTCGGCGCGTCGAGCTTCGCCGGCTTCTTGAGGTACATCTTCGCGGTGGAGAGAAGGCTCATCGGCAGAAGGCTACTCGTGCCCCTCGAGGCCCCGGGCGAGCTCCTCGTGGGACGCATCCTCGTCGGCGCCGCCGCGGGCGGTGAGCCCGGGGCTCGCCGCGCGCACCGCGTCGGCCGGTGAGTCCTCGGCGAGCGCCCGCGCGGTGAGCTCGCGCATGCGCCGCTCGGTCGAGTTCAGGTACAGCCGCCGCTCGTAGCGCTTGAGCGCGTGAAAGCCGACCCAGATCACCGGGTTGGCGATGTGGGCGGTGCGCGAGACGGCGCGGGCACGAAACTCGACCCCCCCGTCATCGAACCATTTCCACACCTGCCAGCCCATCTGGCCGGCCTCGACGTGGCCCTCGAGCGTCCGGTAGGCCCACCCCCACACCCGCGCGCGCCCACGCGCGCCGTCCTCGCGGGTGTCGTCCCACACCACGGACACGCGCACCCCGACGTGGACCTTCACCAGCCCCAGCGCGCGCAGCTCGAGCAGCATGTCACGGCCCTCAAGCGGCGCGTCGGGGTCGTAGAAGGCGCGCACCAGCGACGGGTCGGCGAAGTCGTAGCCGCGGATGAGCCGGCTCGCGATCTCCCACGAACCACCGGACTCGGGCTCCCCCGGCGCCTCACCGGGCAGCGCGACGCGGCGGTCGTCAACCGCCCAGCCGGCCGGCGGATCGGCGAGGTCCAGGTGCGCGGGGTCGTAGTTGACCGGGGCCCCGGCGAGTGCCGCGAGCCTCGGCTGCAGGTTGGCGGGTGGCCTCACGCGAGCTCGACCCGGCGGGTGTCGATATCCACGCCGCCGGTCATCCGGCCCCCGGAGAGCCTCACCACGCCCTCCAGGAAGGAGACCCACATGTGGAGTTGGATCTCCTTGGACATGTGGACGTGCTGGTAGAGCAGGTCCGAGAGCCGCCCGGAGCTGCGCGCCCACGACTCGATCTCGACGCGCACCCGCCCGGGCCCATCCGGCCGCGTGCGGAACTCGATCTGCCCGGCTTCGAGGTGACCGGCGAGCGTGGCCAGGCGAAACGAGCTCTCGGTCTCGTCGATGACCCGCACCGGTCCGTCCCACGGCCCCGGCATCCGCACCACGTACTCGTCGCCGACCCCGAGCGCTTCGCCCTCGCCGAGCACCCGCTGAAACCGTGCGAATGCCGTCGGTGCGGCCGTGTTGACGTGGCGTTTGAGCCGGTCCATGAGCGCGCCCGCGTCGACCGGCGCCTCCCGGATGACGGTCGCGTAGCGGCGGTGGAACACCAGGCCGTAGCCGGACTGGATGGATTGGATCTCGGTCCGGTCGACGGTCTCGGGATACTCAGGAGGCAGGTGCGGGACGGAGTCGGCCTCGGGCACCTCGCGGCGGTGCAGCGGCGTCGTGCGCCACATGTAGTCCCAGGAGGTGAGGGCGATCCCCGCGGGCCAGGTGAGCGCGGTGAGCCAGCGATTGGAGACGGATGGGCGGCGCGGCACGAGGTGTAGCTACCCCCCGCCCGGGTAGCTACGCCGTCGATGCTGCTTCGCTTCCTCAACCGCCTGGGCCTGCGCTCCTGGCACATGCAGATCTTCTCCCTCACCACGATCAACGTCTGCATCGCGATGTGGATCCGGGCCAAGACCGTCGATCAGGACGAGCGCGGCAACGCCGAGCGCCGGGCGCTGTTCGTGGGTCTGTGGCCGCCGACCATCTGGCTCATCGGCGACTCGCTCACCGCCCACGAATCCCGGCGGCGGCTGCGCTGAGCCCCCGTCCGCGGGCGGGGTGGGCCGCGTCGCGCACGGCTGGAGAGGTCGCCCACGACCGCACCGGATCGGGCCCGCCGCTCGTCCTGCTGCACCCGCTCGGCGCCGACCGTCACGTGTGGGATTCGGTCCGCGAGCGCCTTGCCGCGCAGCGGACGGTGATCGCCGTCGACCTCCCGGGGTTCGGCGACTCGCCCGCGATCAACGACCGCACCCCCACCCCGGCGGCGCTCGCCGACGCGGTGGCGGGGCTGCTCGACGAGCTGGGACTCGAGCGCCCGCACCTCGCGGGCAACTCACTCGGGGGTTGGGTGGCGCTCGAGCTCGGTCTGCGCGGCACGGTGGCCGGCGTCACCGCGATCGCCCCGGCGGGTCTGTGGAGCTCGGCCCTGCTGCCCAAGCCCCGGTTCGCCCACGCCGTCGGCAGCGCCCTGGCGCCACTCGCCGCCGGCGTGCTCGCCACCGCCGCGGGCCGGCGCGTGGTCCTCGGCGGCACCATGGCCCATCCCGACCGGATGCCCGCAGAGGACGCCGTCCGCCTCCTCCGCGCCTGGGCCTCCGCCCCCGGGTTCAACGCGGTCAATTCCGCGATGCGCTCGGGCCGCTTCACCGAGCTCGATCAGGTCGAGTGCCCGGTGACCCTCATCTGGCCCGCGCGCGACCGGCTCGTGCGCAAGCCGCGAGATCTGCCTGACACGGTGATGAGCATCGAGCTCGCCGACGCCGGTCACCTTCCGATGTGGGACGCGCCGGTGGCGCTCGCCGCGGCGCTGCTCGAGGCGAGTGAGCCCGCCCGCTTCGCCGGGCGCTAGTAGCCACGCTCAGGCGGTCGCGGCGTCGCGCCGCGGGGGCGCGAGCGGCCGAAGGCACAGCGCGACCGGCAGGCCGACGAGCAGGCACGTCCCGGCGCCCACGAGCAGCGTGTGGTGGACGACGTCGGCGGTGAGCGTGCCCGAGAGCGCCACCCCGGCGAGACCGGCGCCGATTGCCGCCCCGCCGAGACGCCCCACCGACAACAGGGCCGAGGTGCGCCCGTGGGAGGCCTCCGGGGTCGCGTTGAGCGCGGCCCGGGAGACGGGGACGAACAGCATCCCGAGGCCGAGGCCGACCGGGATCAGCGTAAGGATCGTCACCAGCCCGCTCAGCGTGAGCCCCGGGATCCCGAGCACCGCGAGCCCGACTCCCGCGCCGGTGAACCCGAGCAGCGTCGGCAGGCGCTCGCCGTGGGTGTCGACGAGCCGGCCGGCGAGCGGGGCGGCGGCGCCGACCAGCAGGGCGACGATGACGAGCGCCGCGGAGGCGCCGAGCGCCGAGAAGCCGGCGTCGCGCTGCAGGTACTGCTCGGCGATGTAGAAGGCGCCGATCATCACCGCGAACGTGAGCCCGGCGACGATCGTCGCCGCGACCACGATCCGGTTCACGAACGCGCCGCCGACCGTGCCCGGCTCGTCGCTGCGGATCCGAGCGGGCACCAGACGGGCCACCGCGAACGCGGCGGCGAGCGTGAGCGGCACGAGCGCCCACCAGTCCGCGCGCCAGCCCAGGGTGACGGTGAGCACGCCGCCGAGCAGCGGACCGAGCAGGTTCGAGACCCCGGCCGACGCCCCCCAGATCCCGAGCGCGGCGCCCCGGCGCTCGGCGGGAAAGCCGCTCACCGCGCCGGCAAGCGCCGCCGGGCTCACGAGCCCGGCACCGGCGCCCTGCACCACCCGGGCGACGATGAGCTCGGTGAAGGTATGGGCGACCGCGCCGCCCGCGGCCCCCAGCGCGAACACGCCGAGGCCGGTGAGCGCGAGCCGGCGGGCGCCGAAGCGGTCGACGAGCTCCCCGCCCGGAATCAGCAGCAGCGCGTAGGCGGCGAAGTAGGCGGCGAGCACCACCGAGGTCGAGCTGCCGGCGACGTGCAGCCCGTGGGCGACTCGCGGCAGCGCGACCGTGATCAACGTCCCGTCGAGCTGCAAGAGCGCCGCCGCCGCCGTGCAGGCGGCGCGCCGCGGCCCCGCCTCCCCGGGCCCCGGGGGGCCCGCGGGGGTGCGGCGCCCCCCCGCGCGCGGGCGCGGGGCGTGGGGGGGCGCGGGGGGGGGGGCGGGGGGCCGGGGG
>CAXTTD010000231.1:4595-5662 GCA_964246945.1 uncultured Solirubrobacteraceae bacterium
CGTCCGGTGCGGGGCATCGGTCGCGGAGACGGGCATACGTGGGAGTATCGCGACCCCGAGCGCGCCGGCGCCGCCGTGGTCCGTGCCCGGACGCGGCTCGGCCCGCGGCGAGCGCGGGTGAAGAATTGGTTCAGAGTCGCGTAACCGGCTGGAAATCGCCGGGCGAGCAACTATTCTGCTTTGCCATGCCTCTCGGAACGCGCGCACTCCGCAGCGGCCCCCAGTCCGGCTACGGCTACGGGGGCACGCTCACCCGCGATCAGACTCGCGGGGTCTTCGGCCAGGTGATGGGCCTCGTCGCCCTCACCTTCGGCTTTCTCGCTGTCGGCGCCTACGTCGGCCGCAACATGGCCAGCGGCAGCGGCTTCCTGTTCTTCATCCTGGGGATCGCCTGCGTGTTCGGGCTCAACTGGGCCAACGCTCGCGGACGCGAGCAGCTCGCGATCGCGCTGCTGTTCGGAATGGGGTTGTTCCTCGGCCTGTTCATCGCGCCGGTGATCGACTACTACACCTCGGCGAACCCGGGCGTCGTCTACCAGGCCGGTGGGGCGACCGCCGGGTTCACCGCGGCGCTCGGCTGCTACGGGTGGGCGACGCGGCGCGATCTGTCGGCGTACTTCCGGGCGTTCTTCTGGGGTCTGATGGCGCTCATTGTGTTCGGCATCATCACGCTGTTCGTCGTCGTCCCGGGCAGCAACATCATCTACTGCCTGCTGGCGCTCGTGATCTTCGGCTTCTTCACCGCGTACGACTTCCAGCGGCTGCGCAACGCGAACATGTCGATGACGGTGCCGATCGCGGCGTCGATCTTCCTCGACGTGTTCAACGTGTTCCTGCTGTTCCTGTCGCTGTTTGGCGGCGGGGGCACTCGCCGGCGCTGATCGTCGGGGCCAGCCGCGGGCCGGCTCCCCGTCAATCGTCGGGCACGTAGTGACGGCCACCGACGCCGTCCTCCCACACCCGCATGACCTTTCCGCTCTTCGGGTCGCGGAAGCGCTCGGCGGTCGGGCGCCAGTCACCCTCCGGGCCCTCGGCGTCGCCGTGACCCCTGCCCCGCCGCCAAACAG
>CAXTTD010000232.1:0-936 GCA_964246945.1 uncultured Solirubrobacteraceae bacterium
GAGGCGGTAGGCGAGCCCGAGCGCCTCGGCGCAGGCCGCTCCGCGGTCGGCGACGTCGATCCACACGACGGGGGCGACATCGAGCACCCCGACGCGCGGGTGCACGCCGTCGTGGAAGTCGAGCTCGAGGAGGCCGAGCGCCCGCGCGCCCCCCCCGAGCACCGCGCCCGCGCGCGCTCCGGGCGCGCCGGCGCGCGTGCACGCGGCGCGCTGGTGATCGGGGTCGCGATGGACGTCGCGCAGGCCCGGGCCGAACGCGGCGGCGATCTCGGCGACGATCTCCGGGCGTCGGCCCTCGGAGATGTTCGGGTAGGCGAGCAGTGCCACCGGCGCCGAATATACGACCCGCGACGCGGTGCCGGAGACGGGCGTTCGGTCTAAAGGTGCTGATAAATGCAACGCGGGAGACAGCGCCTCGGGAACGGCCGCGTCGCCCAGCTTCCCCTAGCGGCCGACACCGTTCATGAGCTTCGCCAAGCTCGCCTACGGAGTCCACGCGTCGGCCGAGCTTCACGCGACCGGTCACTCCTACCTGCACTCGGTGATGCCGTAACTCGTCGCTCTCATCGGGATCGCGGTGGGACCTTCCTGCTGCACGCCGGCCGCGCGTTCGCCTCGCGCGCGGCGCCCCGGACGCGCCGGGTCGCTCGGCGCTCTGTAGGCCCTCTGCGCGGCGGGACTCATCGCGATCTCTTCTCCTGTCAGGAAACGCTCGAGGGGATAGTCGCCACCGAGTCGTCACCCAGGTCGCCCGCCGGCGCCGGCGGCCCGCGCGGCTCCCCCCCCCCACACCGCCCGCCCGCCCCCGCCCCCGGGAGCCGTGCCCCCGCGACGAGCTCGAGCACAACCTCCAGGTACTCGTCCTCAGCCCCCACTTCGCGCGCAAGCTCCCCGCCAGCGCGGACGCGGGCGCGGTGACCGCGCTCGGCGAGATCG
>CAXTTD010000232.1:946-5658 GCA_964246945.1 uncultured Solirubrobacteraceae bacterium
CCTGTCAGCAACCGCTCGCGGGGATCGGCGCCCCCGCGGCGCCACCCCGGGCGCCCGCCGGCGCCGGCGGCCGTCGCGACTCACCCGCCCATCACCGCGGGCGCCGTCGCGCGCGGGGCGCGCTCCCGCTGCTCGCGGGATGGTCGAACCGAGGACCTCCGGCCTAAGCGGCCGACGTGACGACCCGGCGCATGCCCAGTCGTCCCTCCGACGTCAATCAGCGCTGGCGACCCACGACGCGGTCCGTCTGACGCGTGCCGCCTCGCCCCGCCCGTCAACGCCGGGTCCTCGGAGATCCTCAACCGACCCCTCAAGGAGACAACTCGATGACCACAAGGTCTCGTCGGCGTGAGCGTCGGCGACCAATTCGGGGGATCGTCCACCGATCGCCGCCGCGGGTACTTCTGGTCCGACGTCGCGCGTCGGGTGCAGACCGTGCACGCGCTCATCTGGCTGCTCGACGGCGGCCCGCAGTTCCGGTCGTTCGTGTACTCCCGCGGCTTCCTGCAGTCGCTGGTCGCCGGGGCGCACGGCCAACCCGGCTGGCTGCACGACAGCATCCTGTGGGCGGCCCGGTTCGCCAACGGCGACCTCACGGTGTGGAACACGCTGTTCGCACTCACCCAGGTGCGGATCGGGTTCGGCATCCTCGATCGGCACTGGCCAAGCTCACCCTGGCGGCGTCGCTCGGGTGGGTGCTCGTGGTGTGGTGGTTCGACGAGGCGTTCGGGATGCTGTTCGTGAACATGGCCCAGCCGCTCACCGGAGCCCCCGGGGCGTGTTCATGTACGGGCTCATCGCCCTCGTCGTGGCCCACCGGCCGTCCCACCGGCCGGTTCGGCGCCCGCGGCGCGAAGACGATGTGGCGTGCGCTGTGGATCGTGATGGCGTGGCTGTGGCTGCTGCCCGCGAGCGGCAGCGCGCACAGGACCGCAGCGGCGCTCACCAGACACGTGAGTTTTCACCTCATGGTCGAGCTCAACGACGCGCGCCAGGCGGTCGAGCGGAGTGGCAATGGGGGCGTCGTCGCGCAGGACCCCGACCCAGCGGGCATCACGACCAGCAGCTCGCCGCGGTGGTTGAGCGAGAGCTCGCGCCCCAGGAACTCGGCGAAGACCTCCGGCCGGGCTGTCGTCCGCGCCGTCGCTCCCGACGCGCCGCTCGCGGCCGCGGCGGTGCCCCCATCCGGCAGGAGCAGGCCGAGCGTCGGCGCGTCGCGGGGAGCCGATCAGCGCCCGGGTGACCGCCGCCGTCGCGGCCCGGCGGATCCGCTCCGCTCGAGCCCGCGGGAGGCGGGGACGCGAGAATCTCCCGGTTCCTGGCCGCCGAGAGCCCCGCCACGCCGAACCCGCCGGGCATCACCACCAGCAGCGCGATCTGGTGCGAGTAGCTGATCTCGGTGTCGAGGAACTCCGCGTAGCTCGGGATCTCCGTACAGGACGGACACCGAGCCCAGGTCGCCGCGGCGCGCGATGAGGACGACCTTCAGCGGCACGCCGGCGCGGTGGGCAGCGCCCTCCACGTCGTTCAGTCGCGTCTGCGTCGCCGGAGGCACGGCGAGCTGTGGGGGTAGAAGACGTTCTGGGAGAACAGCGTCTCGTTGGCGGGATCCCCGTCGGCCCGCGCCGTCGCGACCGGGAGGCAGACGAACGCCGCCGCCGCGAGGAGGCCCCGAGGGCCCGCCGGCGGCTCATGCGACCGGCGATCGACCGTCGACGAACCGGGGCCCGACTCCACGAGCGCTCGGCGGTGCCCTCACCCGGAACTTCTCGAAGAGACGGACCATTCACCTTGACGATCCCCCGGGCGAGGATCCACGCTCACGAGCCTCCCAGCCCGCGGGTATCCTCGACCGCTCCCCGCCGGAGTAGCTCAGTCGGTTAGAGCAGCGGAATCATAATCCGCGTGTCGGGGGTTCGAGTCCCTCCTCCGGCATTGCAAAAGCCCCTGCAATCCGGGCTAGTTTAGTGTGGCCGAAGGTTTAACGTCAAGGGCCGGATACGCAAGAAGATCCCGAATGTATCCCGAAGGCGTGGATCCATACATTGTCTCTCGTGCGCGGATTTGTCCGCGCGGGCCGCGTCGAGGGTGCCTACTTCGCGGTACCGAGCCGGACGGGTGCCGACACGGACTACCTCGACATGGGTGCTGCACGGCCGCTTGCGGGCCGGCATCGGCTTTCTCGCCGGCACGTCAGGTCCGCAGCCGTCCGCGGACGAACAACACCGGAAGCGAGCCAGAGGGGGCGCAGACCCTGATCGAGCGGCAGCGCGAGGGCACCGTCGAGGAATTCCTCGGAGTCGTCGTATCCTGCGCCGAGCGCCACGGTTTCGTGGTGCAACGCGCTCGTGATTCGGTCGCGCTCACCAAAGGGACCGCCGGGGTGGTCATCGCCCCTTCATCGGCGTCGGGCCCGCTCGCGGATCACAACGCGCGAGAGCGACTTCTCGAACGGCTGAGCGAGCTCGGCCTGCCAGTCAGGCGCACCAACCGCGGGCATCTTGTGCCCGCGGATCAACCTCAGCTGTAGAGCCGATGGCAATAATTCTTTTCTCTAGGGCCTTTAAAGTAAAGTCTTGTTTTCATCATGGCCCGTGCAAAAACTTATTCGCCACACGTTCGCGATGCCGCGCGTCTGCTCGGCGAGCAGATCCGCCTTGCGCGAGCGGACCGCGGCTGGACCCAGCAGGACCTCGCCGACCGGGCCGGGATCACCCGACCGACGCTGCGGCGCATCGAGCGCGGCGATCTCGGCGTCACCCTGGGCAGCGCGTTCGAAGTCGCGAGACTCACCGGGGTTCCGCTCTTCTATCCCGATCGCGAGCGGTTGAGCCTGGATCTCGACCGCGCGACCGCACGCGCCGCTCTGCTGCCCGAGCGGATCCGGCCTCGACGAGACCCGGTCCGTGACGACTTCTGAGCCGCGCGAGGCGTTCGTCTGGACGTGGCTGCCCGGCAGCGAGGTCCCGGTCGTCGCCGGCCGGCTGGAGACGGTTGGCGATCTCGTCGAGTTCAACTACGGACGCAGTTATCTCGCCCGCGAGGACGCAATCGCCCTCTACCTGCCCGAGCTGCCGCTGCAGCCGGGGCGCCAGCCGCCTCTGGACGGTCTGCGGATCGCGGGGTGCATTAAGGACGCCGGCCCCGACGCATGGGGACAGCGGGTGATCCTGCGCCACCTGCTCGGCGAGGGAGCTCGCGATGCCGATCTCGGTCAGGTCGACACCTTGACCTATCTGCTGCTGTCGGGATCGGATCGGATCGGCGCGCTGGACTTCCAGACCTCGTCTTCCACCTACGCGGCCCGCAACGAGGACAGCGCGCAGCTCGACGAGCTGCTGCAGGCGGCCGATCTCGTCGACCGCCGGCTGCCGCTGTCGCCCGCGCTCGACCGTGCGCTGCTGCACGGCAGCTCGGTCGGCGGCGCACGACCCAAGGCGCTGCTGCGGGACGGCGACCGCAAGCTGATCGCGAAGTTCTCTTCCTCGACCGACACCTACCCTGTCGTGCAGGGCGAATTCGTGGCCATGGAGCTCGCCCGGCGCGCGGGCCTGAACGTGGCGCCGGTCTCGCTGGTCGAGAGCCTCGGCCGCCAGGTCCTGCTGGTGGAGCGCTTCGATCGCGTCCCTGGCACCGCGCAGCGACGGGGGCTGGTGTCGGCGCTGACGATCCTCGAACTCGACGAGATGATCGGCCGCTACGCCAGCTACGCCGACCTCGCCCAGGTCATCCGCGAGCGCTTCACCGACGCCAAGTCCACCCTGCGCGAGCTGTTCGCGCGGATTACCTTCAACATCATGGTCGGCAACACCGACGATCACGCCCGCAACCACGCCGCGTTCTGGGACAGCAGCGCGCTGACGCTAACCCCCGGCTACGACATCTGCCCGCAGCCGCGTTCCGGCGGCGAGGCCGCGCAGGCGATGGCGATCGGCCTCGACGGGTTTCGCTTCAGCCGCGTAGAGGGGTGCGTGGCCGCGGCCGCGACCTACCTGCTGACCGAGGCGCGCGCGAGAGAGATCATCGACCATCAGCTCGCGGTCATCCGCGCCGAGTGGGATGGGGTCACCACGCTGGCCGGTCTAACCGAGGTCGAGCGCGACTCCTTCTGGGGTCGCCAATTCCTCAACCCGTACGCGCTGCAGGACTACGTCCCGCAAGGCGGTGCAAGCTAAGGCGAGGCGAGGTCGGCGACCACGTCGCGGTCGCGGAACCCGACCAGCCAGCCCTCGAGCAGCCGCCGCGCGACGGCCTCGGGATCAGACGCGAGCTGCGCTTGTGTGATCCGGATCGCGTGCAGGAAGTGGTGCGGGACCGCGGGATGGAGACGGATCCCGGGATGGGGCTTGTCGACGGGCGCGTCGGCCGGCGCCTAGCGCTCGGCGCTGACCAGCGGCTCGGTGGGGGCTGCGGTGAGCAGCAGGGTGAGGTCGCACGCGCGTGCTCCCGCAAAGAGCGAACCACCATGATCAGGCTCCCCACGGTGATCACACCGACTATCTCGTGGAGGGCCACCTGCACCACCCCCACGGGGATCATTGCGATAACCATGGCGACGTCGCAGTCGCTGCCTGAACCGTCCGGTCAGACCGTAGGTTGCGGTAGGGACGGCCGTTGCTGGCCGCCCCCCGCGCAGATCCCAGCGTGCGGAATTACCGCACTGGGCTCCTGCCTTGGGTAATGGCGGCGAATCGCTGCTCCGGCCAGGGATG
>CAXTTD010000233.1:0-5635 GCA_964246945.1 uncultured Solirubrobacteraceae bacterium
CGGGCGCCTCAGCCGACTCCGCCGCGGGCGTCTCGACCGCTGACGCGGGGGTCTCGACCGCAGACGTATCGAACGCGGATGGGTCGGCTGCCGGGATCTCGGGATCGATGACCGGGTCGGCCGCGACGGTCCCGTCGGCGAACACCTCCTCGGAGAGCCCCAGCTCGGGGACATCCTCGAGCGGGTCGCTCAGCTCGTCGGGAGCGGGCTCGATCGGGCGCACCGGCAGCACCTGGCCCTCGACGCGCTTGATGGACAGCGACAGCCGCCGGCGTTCGGAGTCGATCTCGAGGATCTTCACCCGCACCGGGTCGCCCGGCTGGATGATCTCCCGCGGGTTCTCGACATGATGCTGGGCGAGCTCGGAGATGTGCACGAGGCCCTCGACCCCGTCGAGGATCTCCACGAACGCGCCGAAGGTGACGACCTTGGTGACCGTACCCTCGAGCTCGTCACCGATGTTGTAGGTGTCGACCACCCGCTGCCACGGGTCCTCCTGGGTCTGCTTGAGACCCAGGGAGATGCGCTGGCGCTGGCGGTCGATGTCGAGCACCTTCACCGACACCGTGTCCCCGATGTTGAGGATCTCGGAGGGGTGATTCACGTGCGACCACGACAGCTCGGAGATGTGGATCAGTCCGTCGATCCCGTCAAGGTCGACGAACGCGCCGAAGTCGACGATGTTCGAGATCGTCCCCTCAACGACCTGCCCGGGCTGCAGCCGGTCGAGGATCCGCTCGCGGTCCTCCTTGCGCTGCTCCTCGAGCACGGCGCGGCGCGAGAGCACCACGTTGTTGCGGCTGCGGTTGAGCTCGATCACCTTGCACTCGATCGCAGTGCCCATGTACTCGTCGAGGTTTGGCACGCGGCGGATGTCGACGAGCGAGGCGGGCAGGAAGCCGCGCACTCCGAGGTCGATGATGAGACCGCCCTTGACCACCTCGATGACCGCGCCCTCGACCGGCTCGCCGGACTCGGCGGCGGCCTCGATGCGGCGCCACGCCTTCTCGAAGCGGGCGCGCTTCTTGGAGAGGATCAGCCGGCCGTCCTGGTCCTCCTTGGTGAGGACGAGCGCGTCGACCTCCTCACCGAGGGAGACCTCGTCGGAGGGGTCCACGGACTTGCGGATCGACAGCTCACCGGAGGGGATGACGCCCTCGGACTTGTAGCCGATGTCGACCAGCACCTCGTCGTTGTCGATGCGGACGACGTGGCCGGTGACGACGTCACCCTCGGTGAACGGGTGCAGCGTCGCATCGTAGTTGGGAACGATCTTCCCGTCGATCAGGAGCAGCAGGCCGCCGGAACCTTCGACGACCTTCGCGTCCGGGACTTCGGTGGGGGGTGGGGTCAGCGTGGCAGTTGAAGACATGAGTCAAGCGAGGATAGCCGTCCCCGGCCACCCGGTGGGCGGTCGGCGGCGGCTACCTATCATCCGAGCTCGCCTATGCCCCAGCGAGCGACCAAGCGCGGCGAGGACCGCACCCCGCTGCACCGCGACTGCGACGTGCTCATCTGCGGCGCGAGCTTCGCCGGCCTCGCGGTCGCCCGCGAGCTCGCGGGCTCCGGCGCCGACGTGCTGGTCATCGACCGCTACGAGATCGGGGAGCGCCAGACCTCGGCGTGCGGCATCCCGACCGGGTGGCTCGACGCCCTGGACCTGCGCGACGCGCTGCAGCAGACGTTCCCCGAGCTCGTCATGCACACCCCCCACGCGGACGTGCGCTACCGGCTGCCGTGGACGTTCTCCACCTTCGACTACCGCATCCTGTGCGGCCTGCTCGCCGCCCAGGGCGACTTCAGCTTCGAGACCGCCAAGGTGATCGCGCGCGAGGGCGACACGGTGCTCACCGACCGCGGCCCGCTGCGCGCCCCGCTGATCGTCGACGGTCTTGGCTGGCGGCGGGTGCTCGGCCCCGGCGACAACGTCCAGCCCCCCAACGCCCTGCTCTCCCGAGGACTCGAGGTCCACCCCGTGGGCTCGGGGACCGACCTCGAGGTGTGGATCGATCGCCGGTACGTGCCGGCCGGCTACGGCTGGTCGTTCCCCGCCGAGGGGGAGGTGCGGATCGGGGTCGGCTCCTTCGACCCGCGCTTCCACGTCAAGCAGCCGACGGTCCGCCTCACCGAGGATCTCGGCCGCGAGGATGCGCGCTACCAGGGCAACTGGATCCCGCACGCGCTGCGCCCGGCGACCGAGGACGGGGTGTTCTTCGTCGGGGACTCCGCGGGTCACTGCCTGCCGCTCACCGCCGAGGGGATCCGCACCGCGCTGTACTTCGGGATCGCCTGCGGGCGCGAGCTGCGCGCGGTGGTGCAGGAGCGCCAGAGCCGGGAGCAGGCGCTCGCCCGCTACCACGCGTTCTCCGCCGAGCACGCAAGCCCGTTCCGCTGGATGCTGCGCGTGCAACGGCTCCTCCCCCGCGTCGCGCCGCGGCTGCTCGGGCCCGCGATCACCGCGATGAGCGCCCAGCGCTTCGTCGACTGGTCCTTCGGCCACTACCTCGACGTCGCCCACCCGTCGTTCGCCACCGGCGACACCCGGGCGCGCACGCCGGTCGCCGCGTAGCCCGGCGCGCGTCGCCGCCCGGCCGCTCCGGTGCTCAGCTCACGCGCGGGGCCGCGGCCGTCACTTCGCGCTCAACCAGTCGAGACCGACCCCGGCCTCCACGGCGAGCGGGGGGTCGAGCGGGTAGGCGGCGGCCATCTCGCGCACCGCGATCTCCCGCACCTGCTCGGCCTCGTCCTCCGGGCCTTCGAACAGCAGCTCGTCGTGGATCTGCAGCACCAGCTTCGAGCGCAGGCCGGCGTGGGCGAGCGCCGCGTCGGCGCGCACCATCGCCACCTTCATGATGTCCGCCGCGGTCCCCTGGATCACCATGTTCACCGCGAAGCGCTCGCCCTGCTTGCGCAGCTCCCAGCGCCGGGCGCGCAGCTCGGGCACCTGGCGGCGGCGGCCGAACAGCGTCGAGACGTAGCCGTGCTCGGTGCCCTGCTCGATCGTCGCCTCGATGAAGTGCTTGACCGCGGGGAAGCCCGCCATGTAGCGCTCGATGAACTCGGCGGCCTCGTCCTGGGGGATGTCGAGCCGGTCGGCCATCCCGTAGGCCGACAGGCCGTACACGATCCCGTAGTTGATCATCTTGGCCTTCGAGCGCATCCCGGGGTCGATCTCGTCGGGGGCGACGTTGAACACCCGGCAGGCGGTTGCGGTGTGAACGTCCTCGCCGCGGCGGAAGATCTCCTTCAGCACGTCCTCGGAGGCGATGTGGGCAAGCAGCCGCAGCTCGACCTGCGAGTAGTCGGCGGAAACCAGC
The DNA here is from genome assembly GCA_964246945.1 of uncultured Solirubrobacteraceae bacterium. Classification (GTDB taxonomy): domain Bacteria; phylum Actinomycetota; class Thermoleophilia; order Solirubrobacterales; family Solirubrobacteraceae; genus Palsa-465. Next base: position 3,318 of record CAXTTD010000233.1, read on the forward strand.
CGGTGGCCGGGGGCGGCGACGAAGCAGGCCCGGATCTCGCGGCCGAGCTCAGTGCGGATGGGGATGTTCTGCAGGTTCGGATTATTAGAGGACAGGCGGCCGGTGGCGGTCGCGGTCTGGTTGAACGTCGTGTGCAGGCGGGACTCGGCGTCGACGAGCAGCGGCAGCGCGTCGAGGTAGGTCTGGGCGAGCTTGGTGAGCTCGCGCCAGCGCTCGATCTTGGGCACGATCTCGTGCTCGGAGCGGATCGCCTGCAGCACCCGGGCGTCGGTGGAGTAGCCGGTCTTGCCCCGCCGCTTGCGCGACAGGCCAAGCGTGCCGAACAGCACCTCCTCGAGCTGGCGCGGTGAGCCGAGCGTGAACTCGGTCCCCGCGAGCGTGTAGATCTCGCGCTCGAGATCGTCGGCCTCCGCCTTGACCCGAGTGGAGATCTCCCCCAGGCGCTCGGTGTCCAGCCGCACACCCACCTGCTCCATCTCGCGCAGGATGCGCACGATCGGCAGCTCGACCGCGGTGAACAGGTCAGTGAGGCCGCGCCCGCGTAGCTCCTCGCGCTGCCACTGGGCGAGCGCCTCGGTGAGCCGCGCGTCGGCGGCCGCCGGGTCGGCGAGGTCGGTCGCGAATCCGCGCTCCTCGCACAGCTCGCGGAACGGATAGGCGCGGCGGGCGGGCTCGAGCAGGTAGGCGCCGACCTCGGTGTCGTGGACGAGGTTCCACGGGACGAGCCCCAGCGCCTTAGCGTTATGGGCGATCGCCGGGCGGAGGGCGATCGCGGTGACGAGCTCCTCGGGGGTCTCGGCGCTGCCGCTGTAGACGGTGTCGTTCACGGCGGCGTAGACAGCGGTGGTGACGCGCGGCGGCGGGGGCGGGACGGCGCCGTTGCCGTTGGCCTCGCCTTCGCTCTCACGGTCACCCTCGGGCTCGCCATCGCCCTCGCCCGGCCCGAAGAGCATGCCGTCGGTCGGCTCGACCAGCTCGGCCGAGTCGGCTGGCTCGGTCGGCTCGGCCGGCTCGGTTGACTCGGCCGGCTCGGCCGTCTCGGCCGGCTCGGTTGTCTCGGCCGGCTCCTGGGCCGGCGCCGGCGGCTCGGGCGGACGGACGGCGAGCGCGACCTCGGCGTCGTCGGCGATCGCCCCCGGCAGGTCGTTCGGATCCGCCTGCCGGGTACGGGCACTCAGCGCGCGCTCGGTGACCGGGGCGGGGGCCGCCTCCTCCGCGGAGCCGAGCGCCTCCTCAAGGCGGCGCAGCGGGTCGCGCAGCTCGAACTCGCGGAAGGTGTCGCGGAGCCTCGAGCGGTCGGGAGCCTGGGAGATGTAGTCGCCGATGTCCAGGCCGTCGAGGTCGATGTCGCGCTGGGCGGTCGCCAGTTGCTTGGAGAGGCGGGCGTTCTGCGCGTGCTCGGTGAGGTTCTGCTTGCGCTTGGCCCCGCTGATGTCGTCGACGTGGGCGAGGACCTCCTCCAGAGAGCCGAAGCGCTGCAGCAGGTCGGCGGCCGTCTTGTCGCCGATTCCCGGGACGCCGGGGATGTTGTCGGAGGTGTCGCCCTTGAGGCCGATGAAGTCCGGGACGAGCTCCGGCGGGATCCCGTAGCGGTCCACCACCCCGTCGCGGTCGTACACGCGCGTGTCGGTGATCCCCCGGCTCGTGGTCATGATCCGCACCCGCTCGTCGACGAGCTGGTAGGCGTCGCGATCGCCGGTGACGATCATCACCTCGATCGGCGGCTGCTCCTGCTTGGCCCGCTCGGCGATCGAGGCAATCACGTCGTCGGCCTCGTAGCCCTCCACGCCGATGTTGCGGTAACCGAACGCCTCCACGAGCGGCTCGAGGTGCGGCCACTGCTCCTTCAGCAGGTCAGGCCGCGAGCTGCGCTGGGCCTTGTACTCGGAGTACACCTCCTTCCGACCGCTGTGACCGCGGTCCCACACCACCACCGTCGCCTTGGGCCCGTAGTCGGTGAGGATCTTCACCAGCATGCTCGCGAACCCGAAGATCGCGTTCGTGGGCACGCCGGTGGAGGTCGCGATCGACTCCGGCAGGGCGAAGAACGCCCGGTAGGCGAGTGAGTTCCCGTCGATGAGGAAGAGCTCGTCGGCCATTGTCTGCTGAGCCTATCCGGCGCGCCGGGCTCCTCGAGGACTCGTGTCACTCGGAGGCGGCCACGAGTGATTTGGTCTGCCCGGGGGGTGAATCCGCACCCTCAGGAGGCTCTGGAGAGCATGACCGCCGAGAACACACCAGCCACCCCGGTCGCCCCCGACGGCCCGGACATCCTCCAGCGGGACCTCCATCTCGCGCAACCACCCGCCGACGGGGCG
>CAXTTD010000234.1:0-5570 GCA_964246945.1 uncultured Solirubrobacteraceae bacterium
CGCTCGCTGCGCGACCGGGTCCCCCGGAAACGCGCCGTGCATCGGATCATCATCGAACTCGCCGCTCAACACCGGGGCGCCGGTGACCGCCGCGAACGTCGCAGCGCCGACGAAGCGCTCCGCGTTGGGCGTCTGGATGACTCGCACAGCATGACCAGCGGCGGTGGCCAGGCGCACGACCTCCACCGCCTTGTAGGCGGCGACCGATCCGGTGACGCCCAGCAGTAACCGCGCCACCGTGTCCGCCCCCGTCCCGCGCCGCGCCCGGCCGCCTAGCGGTAGTGGTACTTGATCTTGCCCTGGGCGACTTCCTCCAGGGCGATCGTGAGGTAGTTCTTGGAGCGCGTGTCGACCATCGGCGGCGGGAACTCGTCAAAGGTGCCCTCGCCGAGATTGTGGTAGTAGCTATTGATCTGGCGCGCGCGCTTAGCGGCGACGAGGACGCTCGCGTAGTCGGAGTCGACGTGGTCGAGAAGCTTGTCGATGCGGGGGGAGATCACAGTGGGCGTCCTCTGCGGTCGAAGGCGGGCGGCACGTAGCCGCAGGTGCGTAAGAGCTTAGCCCACCCCATCGGCGGCGAGACCCGCCCGCACCACAGCGGCGAGCTCGTCGGTCGCCTGCTCGAGTCGGTCGTTGACCACGACGTGGCCGAACTCCGCACGGGCCGCGAGCTCGCGTTCGGCGCTCGCCAGCCGCTGCTCGATCTGCTCGGGGGTGTCGGTGCCGCGGCCCACCAGCCGCGCCCGCAACGCCGGCACCGAGGGCGGGGCGATGAACACCTGCAGCGCGCCGGGCAGCGCCCCCCGCACCTGTCGCGCGCCCTCGACCTCGATCTCGAGCACCACCGGCGCACCCGCCGCGAGCCGACGCTCGAGCTCGGCGCGCAGCGTCCCGTAGCGCCGACCGGAGTAGGTGGCGTGCTCCACGAACTCTCCGGCGCGCACCCGCCGCTCGAACTCCCCGGGGTCGAGGAAGTGGTAGTGGGCACCATCACGTTCGCCCGCGCGCGGAGCCCGGGTGGTCGCCGAGATCGACAGCTCGAGCTCGGGGATCCGCTCCAGCAGTCCGCGGATGAGCGTCCCCTTGCCGACGCCCGAGGGGCCGGTGATGACGAACACCCGGGACATCGGGGACGGGCACCGGCGGAGTCGCTCGCCCGGCTCAGCGGCGCAGCAGCGTGACGAGCTCGCCGCGCTGGCGCTCGGAGAGCCCCCCGAGCGTCTTGCTCGGCGAGATCCGGCACGAGGAGAGGATCTTGTTCACCTTCACGCGCCCGTATTTGGGGACCGCGAGCAGCAGGTCGAACACCTTGGCGGTGGTCAGATACTCCGGCGGATCGAGCAGCAGCTCGTGGATCGGCTGGCGGCCCGCCTTGAGGTCGCGCTTGAGCTGGGCGCGCCGGCTGCGGATGTCGTTAGCACGCTGCAACGCCTCCATGCGCTGATGCAGAGAGCGTTCGGGCGCGGCGACGGACTTCGAGAACGATTCACTGACCGGCGGCATGGGCGGCGACTATACATCGTGGCTCCGGTCGATTGAAGCTTGCTGGGCCAATTTGGCTCGACCTCAACTTGAGCTTCAGCACTGTCGAGCCTGGTTGTGGCGATAGCGAGGTTTTGCAGGGTGTTTCCCCGACCTCGACGACTATGGCCGAACGCTCGACCCGAGTCTCCATGATCGTTGCACCGACTTCTGGTTATCTGCGTCAGCACACACACTGCGGCGGTCGCGGCGAGACTCGGCGGCGCGGCGTGACGCTCCCCGGCGCCTCGTGTCAGGATTCGGTCAGGGACGCGCGGGAGCCGAGCCGTGCAGCTCCTGCAGGGATACGACCCCCGGCTCCTCTCGGCGGGCGGCGAGGATCGCCCGCACCGCGGCCATCCCTCCGGAGATCGTGGTGATGCAGGGGATGCCGCGGGCGATCGCGGCGGCCCGGATCTCGTAGCCGTCGGTGCGCGCGCGGGTTCCCGTCGGCGTGTTGATGACGAGCTCGACCTGGCCGCGCTCGATCCGCTCCACGACGTTGTCGGGACCCTCCCCCAGCTTGTTGATCGCCTGCGCCCGGATCCCCATCCGCCGCAGCGCCTGGGCGGTTCCTCGGGTGGCGATCACCTCGAAGCCGAGCTCCTGCAGCTGGCTGGCGATCCCGGTGGCCGCCGGCTTGTCGCCGTCGGCGACGGTGAGGAACACCGTGCCCGACTGGGGCAGCCGCGAACCCGCCGCCGCCTGCGCCTTGGCGAACGCGGTCGGGAAGTCCTCGGCGATGCCCATCACCTCCCCGGTGGAGCGCATCTCGGGACTGAGCAGCGAGTCCGCGCCGGCGAACCGGCTGAACGGAAGCACCGCCTCCTTCACGCACACGTGGGTGGGCGGGTCCGCGTCGGCCGGCGGCAGCCCGAGGGCGGCGAGCGGCTCGCCGAGCATCACCCGGCAGGCGAGCTTGGCCAGCGGCAGCCCGATCGCCTTGGAGACGAACGGCACCGTGCGTGAGGCCCGCGGGTTGGCCTCGATCACGAACAACCGCTCGTCGGCGCGGATCGCGAACTGGACGTTGAGCAGGCCGACGACCCGCAGCGCCCGGGCGATGCCCGTCGTCTGCTCGCGGATCCGCTCGAGCATCTCGGCGCCGAGGGTGTGCGGCGGCAGCACGCACGCCGAGTCGCCGGAGTGGATCCCGGCCTCCTCCACGTGCTGCATGATGCCGGCGATCCATACCTCCTCCCCGTCGCACAGCGCGTCGACGTCGACCTCGATCGAGTCCTCGAGGAACCGGTCGAGGTAGATGCGGCTGCCCGCGGGCGGGCCCACGCGCCGCAGGTAGTCCTCGAGCCCGGCGACGTCGTAGACGATCTCCATCGCCCGCCCGCCGAGCACGTAGCTCGGACGCACGAGCAGCGGAAAGCCGACCTCGGGGGCGCGGGCGAGCGCCTGCTCCGGGCTCTCGGCGGTCGCGAAGGGCGGGGCGCTGTAACCGAGCTCTGACAGCAGTGCGCCGAAGCGCGAGCGGTCCTCGGCGAGGTCGATCGCGTCAATGCTCGTCCCCAGGATCGGGACCCCGGCGGCGTGCAGGCCGGCGGCGAGCTTCAGCGGCGTCTGACCGCCGAACTGCACCACCACCCCCGCGGGCTGCTCGAGCTCGCACACGGCAAGCACGTCGGGCAGGGTGAGCGGCTCGAAGTAGAGCCGGTCGGAGGTGTCGTAGTCGGTGGACACCGTCTCGGGGTTGCAGTTCACCATCACCGCGTCGCGGCCGGACTCCCGCACCGTCTGCGCGGCGTGCACGCAGCAGTAGTCGAACTCGATCCCCTGGCCGATCCGGTTGGGTCCCGAGCCGAGGATGATCACGCTCTCCGGCGACGGGTCCTCGCGCGTCACCTCGTGGCTCGGGTGCCCGTCGGCCCCGGGACGCTCGCTTGAGGAGTAGTAGTACGGCGTGCGGGCGGCGAACTCCGCGGCGCATGTGTCCACGGCCTTGTAGGTGCGCACGTGACCGGGCGCGGGCGCCGCCGGGTCGGGGAGCGCCGCGAGCTCGTGCAGGAACCACGGATCGATGGCGGTCCGCGCGTGCAGGGTGGCGACACTCACCCCGCGGCGCAGCGCCTCGAGCACGCAGTCGAAGCGCTCGGCGCCCGGGCTCGCGCACCGCGCGAGCAGCTCCGCCTCGTCGACCGGGAACCCGGGGGTGGTATCGAGCTCGCGGGAGCGCAGCGCCTTGGCGAACGCCTCGGCGAACGTGCGTCCGAGCGCCATCGCCTCCCCCACCGACTTCATGTGGGTGGTGAGCTCGGCCTCGGCGCCGGGGAACTTCTCGAACGCGAACCGTGGCCACTTCACCACGCAGTAGTCCAGGGCGGGCTCGAAGCTCGCCGGCGTCGCCCGTGTGATGTCGTTGGGAATCTCTTGGAGCGTGTAGCCGACGGCCAGCCGGGCCGCGATCTTGGCGATCGGGAAGCCCGTCGCCTTGCTGGCCAGGGCGCTCGAGCGCGACACCCGAGGGTTCATCTCGATGATGACGATCTCCTCGGTCGCGGGGTTAACCGCAAACTGGACGTTTGAGCCGCCTGTCTCCACCCCGACGGCGCGGATGACCGCGATCGCCTGGTCGCGCAGCCGCTGGTAGAGCGCGTCGGGAAGCGTCTGCTGAGGCGCGACGCACACGCTGTCGCCGGTGTGCACGCCCATCGGGTCGAGGTTCTCGATCGAGCACACGATCACCACGTTGTCGGTGTGGTCGCGCATCACCTCGAGCTCGAACTCGCCCCAGCCGAGCACCGACTCCTCGAGAAGCACCTGGCCGATCGGGGAGGCGGACAGGCCCCCGCCGACGACCCGCTCGATCTCGGCCTCGCTGCGCACGACCCCGCCGCCGGTGCCCCCCAGGGTGAACGCGGGCCGCACGATGTAGGGGAGCCCGAGCTCGCGCACCGCGGCGTGACCGTCGGCGAGGCTCGTGGCGATCACCGACCTCGGCACCCGCAGGCCGGCCGCGTGCATCGTCTCCCGGAAGCGCTCGCGGTCCTCGGCGCGGTCGATCGCCTCGTAGTCGGCGCCGATCAGCTCGACCCCGCAGCGCTCGAGGGTGCCGTCCTCGTGCAGCGCCTTGGCGAGGTTGAGCGCGGTCTGGCCGCCGAGCGTCGGCAGCAGTGCGTCGGGGCGCTCGCGCTCGATCACCTGGGTGACCGGGCCGGGCAGCAGCGGCTCGATGTAGGTGGTGGAGGCGACCTCCGGGTCGGTCATGATGGTCGCCGGGTTGGAGTTGACGAGCACCACCTCGTAGCCCTCCTCGCGCAGCACCCGGCACGCCTGGGTGCCCGAGTAGTCGAACTCGGCCGCCTGGCCGATCACGATCGGGCCCGACCCGAGCAGCAGGATCTTCGCGATGTCCTCACGCCTTGGCATCGCGGATCTCCTGCACGAAGCGGTCGAAGAGGTACAGGCTGTCGTTGGGTCCCGGGCCGGCTTCGGGGTGGTACTGGACGGTCGCTCCCGGGACGTCGAGCAGGCGCAGCCCCTCGACGGTGCGGTCATACAGGTTCACGTGGGTGAGCGCGGCGCGCCCGAAGCGCGTCTCCCACTCGACCGGCTCGTCCTCGGCGACCGTCCGCTCGCCAGCGGGGCCGAGCACCGCGAAGCCGTGGTTCTGGGCGGTGATCTCGGTCCGACCGGTCGTGAGGTCCTTCACCGGGTGGTTGGCTCCGTGGTGGCCGAAGGGCATCTTGTAGGTCGCGAGGCCGACAGCGCGGCAGAGCAGCTGGTGGCCCAGGCAGATGCCGTACACGGGCGTGATGCCCACGAGCCGGCGGACCGTCGCCACGACGTGCTCCAGGGCGGCCGGATCGCCTGGGCCGTTGGCCAGGAACACCGCATCGGGCTCGGCGGCGAGGATCTCCTCGGGACCGTACGCGCTCGGATAGAGCGTCACCTGGGCGCCCCGCCGCGTGAGCTCTGCGGTGATCGACCGCTTGACCCCGGTGTCGATCATCGCGATCCGCACCGGCGCGGGGGCGCGCGCGGGCGCGCCCCCCCCCCCCCCCCCGGCGATGGGCCGGGGGGCCGGGGCGCCCGCCCCC
>CAXTTD010000235.1:0-5540 GCA_964246945.1 uncultured Solirubrobacteraceae bacterium
CGGACCGGCGTCTCGCCGCTCGTCCTCGGTCCCCGGGACGGCCTCGCGATCTGCTCGAGCGCGGCGGTGTCGGTCGCCGCCGCCACGCTCGCGCGGCTCGCCGCGCGCGACTGCCTCGACGCCGCGCAGGTGTCCGCCGCGCTGGCCATGGAGGGGTTCCGGGCGAACCTCGGCCCGCTGGATTCGCGGGTGGTCGCCGCGCGCCCGGCGCCCGGTCAGGCGTGGTCGGCAGCCGGCCTGCGGGCGCTGTTGGATGGCGGTGCGCTCACGGACATCGGCCCCGCCCACCCCGCGCGCCGGTTGCAGGATCCGCTGAGCTTCCGCGGCGTGGCACCCCTGCACGGGGCGCTTCACACGGCGCTCGGGTGGCTCGAGCAGGCGCTCGCCCCGGAGCTCGCGGGCGCCGCCGACAGTCCGCTCGTGCTCAAGGCCACCGAGGTGTCGGAGGGCGCCGAACCCGTGCCGGAGGTGGTCTCGACCGCGAACTTTCAGGTCCCCGGGCTCGCGCTCACCCTCGATGCGGTCGCGCTCGCGCTCGCCCAGGTCGCGCACGGGATCGCCGAGCGCGCGGCGCGGCTCACCGAGTCGCGGCTGAGCGGACTGCCCGCCAATCTGGTGGACCCGTCACTGCCCCGTGCGGTGACCCGGTCGGGCATCGGACCGGTGCTGAAGACCGCCCACGCGCTGGTGCTCGAGATCCGTCACGCCGCCGCGCCGGTGTGCATCCATCCCGCGCTCGGCGCCGACGGCGTCGAGGACGACTCGAGCGGCGCCACCCAGGCGGCCCTGCGGGTCGCCGATCAGCTCGATCGCCTGCGGATGCTGATCGCGCTCGAGCTGCTGGTCGCTGCCCAGGCGGTCGAGCTCACCGGCGTTCGCCGGCTCGGGGCCGCCACCGCGGTCGCCCACGCGGCGGTGCGCGAGCTGGTCCCCCCGCTCGGTGAGGACCGCCCGCTGGGACCCGAGATCGAGCACCTGGCGCGGGAGCTGGTCGCCGGCGGGGCGCTGATCGCCCGCGTGTCTGCCGAGCCCGTCGGGGACCCGCGGTGAGCCTCATCGAGCTCACCTATCTCGACGGTCCCACGGTGGCGCGGCTGTCGCTCACCGACGCGGAGATCCTCGACGCGGTGAGCGAGGTGCTCGCCGCCCAGGGTCGCGGGGAGACGGTGCTCGAGCCGCGCACCCACATCTTCCCGGGCGGCGACGGGGCCGGCCACTTCAACGTGCTGCGGGGGGTGAGCGGGCGCTTCGCCGGGGTGAAGGTCGTCGGCGACTTTCCGGCGAATCATGAGCGCGACCTGCCGAGCGAGCTCGCGCTGCTCACGCTGTTCGATCCCGATACGGGAGTGCCGCGGGCGGTCATCGACGCCACCGCGATCACCGAGATGCGCACCGGCGCGGTCACTGCTCTCGGCGCTCGCGCGCTTGCGCGCGAGGATGCGGCGGTGCTCGGTCACATCGGCGCCCGCGGGACCGCCTACTGGAACGTGCGCCTGTGCGCCGCGGTGCTCCCGGGACTGCGCGAGGTCCGCGTCCACTCCCGGCGCCCGGAGAGCCGCGAGGTGTTCGCTGCCCGCCTGCGCCGTGACCTGGCCGGACGCGCGCTCGAGGTGACGGTGTGCCCGGACTGGGAGTCGACGGTCCGCGGCGCCGACGTCGTCGTCGAGGCGAGCCGGCTTTTGGAGCCCGAACCGCTGCTGCGCACCGAGTGGATAGCTCCCGGGGCGCTCGTCATCCCTTACGGCACGATGAGCGCGGTCGAGCTCTCGCTCACCGACGTCGCCGACAAGGTCGTGGTCGACGACTGGGGCCAGGCGGGCGCGGGCCCGCTCGGCGCCCTGCGCGCCCACGTCGACTCCGGGCGACTCACCGCCGACACCGTGCATGGGGAGCTCGGCCAGATCCTGTGCGGCGCGCGGCCGGGCCGCGAACGCGACGCCGAGACGATCGTGTTCTGGCACCGCGGGCTGTCGATTACCGACCTCGCGCTCGGCGAGGCGCTGCTCGACAAGGCCGCCGCGTCGGGGATGGGCACGCTGCTGCCCTACCGCGACTGATGGGCTCCACGCCGGGGCGCAGCCCGATCTCGAAGCGGCGGGGCGCATCCGTCACGCCAGCCGGCATCCTTGAGCAGCCGGCTGCTGCTCGAGCCACGTGCCGGTCGTGATCTGCCGCCGGTGGATCCCGGGGAGCTGCCGTGGCTCTGGATCAGCGAGCGTGCGGAACGTCGCGCCACCGATCTGCAGCTTCAGTTACGCGCGGCCCATCAGCACCTCGGCGTCCTGCGGCGGGGACCGCGGACAAGGCCGGGCGGGGCCGGTTCAGAGCTTCGCCCCCGCCGGCGCCGCGTCTGGGGGGCGCGCGGTACTCCACCCCGTCGCGCTCGCGCCCCCTGCGATAGCGTGCCCCCGCGATGAGCGTGCGCAGCGATCGGGAGTGCCGCGGCTGGCCGCAGGAGGCGGCCCTGCGGATGCTGCGCAACAACCTGCATCCCGACGTCGCCGAGAACCCGTCCGAGCTCGTGGTCTACGGCGGGATCGGCAAGGCGGCGCGCAACTGGTCGAGCTTCCACACGATCGAGCGCGAGCTGCGGCGCCTCGGCGACGAGCAGACGCTGCTCGTGCAGTCGGGCAAGCCGGTGGCGGTGTTCGAGACCCACGACCGCGCGCCCCGGGTGCTGATCGCCAACTCGAACCTCGTGGGCAACTGGGCGAACTGGGAGACGTTCCGGGAGCTCGACGCCGCGGGGCTGATGATGTACGGGCAGATGACCGCGGGGTCGTGGATCTACATCGGATCCCAGGGGATTCTCCAGGGCACCTACGAGACGTTCGCCGCGGCAGCGCGCAAGCGGTTCGGCGGCAACCTCGCCGGGCGCCTGGTGGTCACCGCCGGCCTCGGCGGGATGGGCGGCGCCCAGCCGCTCGCGATCACGATGCTCGACGGCGCCGCGCTGTGCGTCGAGGTCGACATCTCGCGGATCGAGAAGCGGATCGAGACCGGTTACCTCGACGAGCGGGCCGCCGACCTCGACGATGCGTTGCACCGCCTTGACGAGGCCCGGGCTCAGCGCCGCGGCCTGTCGATCGGCCTGGCCGGCAACGCCGCTGAGATCCTGCCCGAGCTCGTGCGCCGCGGGGTCGAGGTCGACGTCGTCACCGACCAGACGAGCGCCCACGACCCTTTGAACGGGTACCTGCCGATCGGGCTCACCGTGGAGCAGGGCGAGGCGCTGCGGGCCTCCGATCCCGCGGAGTACCTCAAGCGGGTGGGGGAGAGCGCGGTCATCCACGTGGGCGCGATCCGTGCCCTGCAGGCGGCCGGCAGCGAGGCGTTCGACTACGGCAACGCGCTGCGCGGACTCGCGCAGGAGCACGGCGACGCGGACGCGTTCGCCTACCCGGGGTTCGTGCCCGCCTACATCCGGCCGCTGTTCTGCGAGGGCAAGGGCCCGTTCCGGTGGGTGGCGCTCTCCGGCGATCCCGCCGACATCGCGGCCACCGACCGGGCGATCCTCGACCTGTTCGGCGATCAGCCCCACATCGCGCGCTGGATCGAGCTCGCGTCGCGGCACGTCCGCTTTCAGGGATTGCCCGCCCGCATCTGCTGGCTCGGCTATGGCGAGCGTGACCGTGCGGGCGCGCGCTTCAACGAGATGGTCGCCTCCGGGGAGCTCACAGGCCCGATCGTGATCGGTCGTGACCATCTCGACACCGGCTCGGTTGCCTCGCCCGAGCGTGAGACCGAGGCGATGCGCGACGGCAGCGACGCGGTCGCCGACTGGCCGCTGCTCAACGCGATGCTGATGACCGCCTGCGGTGCCAGCTGGGTGTCGATCCACCAGGGCGGCGGGGTGGGCATGGGCAAGTCGATCCACGCCGGCCAGGTGGTCGTCGCCGACGGCTCGCCGCTCGCCGCCGACCGGGTGCGGCGCACGCTCACCGCCGACCCCGGGCTCGGCGTGGTGCGCCACGCCGACGCCGGCTACGAGCTCGCCCTGGACACCGCGCGCGAGCACGGGATCGACATGCCGATGCTGGATCCAGCCGGATGATGCCCGCCGCCGACTTTCGAGCGAGCCTGGATGGCGAGCGTCGGCGGAACGCGGGCGCCGGCACCCCGGGTATCTCGTGACCGCGCCCGCGGTCCGCGCGGGTGTGGGAAGTTGAGAGACCAGACGTCTTCAAATCGCCCAATGACGTCGTCGCCCACCGTCTCGATCGAGAACGCGGCCCAGGTGCTGCGCCCGCCGCGGGACGGGCTCTCCCACCTCCGCGGGCCCGATCAGCTGAACGGCCAGACACTCGAGCCCGCCTCGCTCGCCGTCCGCGACGGCCGGATCGCCGCGCTCCAGGACGACCCGCTCGCCGAGCTGCGCGTCGACGCGAGCGGCTGCGCGGTCATCCCCGGGTTCGTCGACTGCCATACCCACCTGCCGTTCGCGGGGTGGCGGGCGCGGGAGTACGAGCAGAAGCTCACCGGGGTCCCCTACGAGGAGATCGCCCGTGCCGGCGGCGGGATCCGGGCCAGCGCCCGCGCGCTCGCCGAGGCCGCCGACGAGGCGGTGCTCGCCCAGGGGGGCGGGCTCGCCGCCGAGATGCTCGCCCACGGCACGACCACGCTCGAATGCAAGTCGGGCTACGGGCTCTCCCGCGAGGGGGAGATGCGGGCGCTCATCCTCGCCCGCGAGCTGGAGATCGCGGTGCCCCAGACGACGACCTCGACGGCACTGCTCGCCCACGCGGTCCCCGACGGCCACACCGCGAGCTCGTGGATGGACGTCGTCGCCGAGATGATGGGCGAGGTGATCGCGGCGGGCAGCGTCACCGCGCTGGACATCTTCGTCGAGTCGATCGCGTTCGGGCTCGACGACCTGACGCGGATGGGGGAGCTCGCGGCCGCGGCCGGCCTCGCACTGCGCACCCACGTCGAGCAGCTCTCCCGCATGGGCTCGGTTCCGGTGGCGCTCGCCGCCGGGGCGCGCTCGGTCGACCACCTCTCGCGAATCGACCAGAGCGACGTCGCCGCGCTCGCCGGCGCGCCGTGCGCCGCGGTGCTGCTGCCCGCGGCGGAGTTCCTCGGCGCCGAGCGTCGTGCCCCCGGCCGGGACCTCATCGACGCGGGCGCGCTCGTGGTGCTCGCCACCGACCTCAACCCCGGCACCGCGCCGGTGGCCGCGATCCCGGTGGTGCTCGGCCTCGCCGCCCGGCTGTATGGCTTCAGCACCCGGGAGCTGCTCGGGGCGGCGACGCTCAACGCGGCGTGGACGCTCGACCTGCACCACGACCGCGGCTCGATCGAGGTCGGCAAGCGCGCGGACCTGCTCGTGCTCGACGGCCCGGCCGAGGCGATCCCGTACCGCTTCGGCCACAACCCCGTCCAGATCGTGATCATCGGCGGCGAGCCGGTCTGGGTTCGCGACGAGGCCGCGGCGGCCAGGCTGTCCGATGGCTGAGCTGCTCGTGCCGGGCATGGTCAACGCCCACAGCCACGCCTTCCAGCTCGATCTGCGCGGGGTGGGCGAGCGCGTCACCCCGGGC
>CAXTTD010000236.1:0-5519 GCA_964246945.1 uncultured Solirubrobacteraceae bacterium
CCCCCAGCCCCAGCGACGCGAGCACCCCCGCGAGCAGGTAGACGATCGACGCCGACCACGGCAGCGCGTGCTGGCGGGAGAGGACGCCGACGCCGAGCAGCAGCACGCAGCCCATGAACGCGAGGCCCGCCGCGTAGGGTCCGCCGAACTGGAAGCCCGGATGCAGGGAGGCGAGTGGGAAGGCAGTGAGCATGGGCGATCCTCGCCGACCAGTCTTCCCGGCACACCGGCGCGAACGGTAGCGCCCGGCGTGAGGCGCTGATACGGTCAGCCGACGGGAGTAGCAGCCTGACGCGGGCGCCCTCGAGTGGCAGCGCCAACTGATTCTCCGAAATCGCCGCCGGCGCGGAGGTCGTTGTGTCGCTCGAGCCTGACCCGACGGTCGTGGAGGCCGCTGCGGGTGATGGGCGGGGATCAGTCCAGTGGTGGAAGGCCGTGCTGAGCGTGTTCGGCGCTCTGGTGGTCACGGGCCTGCTGGGACTCGTGCTCGCCGGTCGCCGGGGTCAGTTCGTCGCCGCGCTTCACCACGCGCCGGTTGGACTGCTGGCGCTGTCCGCGTTGCTGCAGATCCTGGCGCTGCTCTCGCGCAGCGAGGCCTGGAACATCTGCGTGGGGGAGGCGGGAGGATCGGTGCCGCGGCGTCTGCTGTTTCGGGCCGCCGCTGTCGGCTACCTCGCCAGCGTGGTGAATGGTTCGTTGGGGATGGCCGTGCGAATCGGCTCGCTGCGCCGGGTCTCCGGGGCCAGCGCGCCTCCGGTGTCGACCCTGGTGGCCGCCGAGGTCCCGATCATCACGGTCGAAGTCGTGCTGGCCGCGGCATTCTCATTCACCCTGATCGCGCCGCTCGGCGTTCCGTGGTGGGTGCCGGGGATCGCCGTGCTGCTGGTGGCCGGTGTCGTTGTCGGGCTGCGCAGGGTATCCGAGCGACATCGCAGCGGGCTGTGGGCGGGCCTTGCGATCCTGCGCCGGCAGGGTCGTGGCCGGATGATCACGTTCACGCTGATCGCGGTGTGCGCGCAGCTCGCCCGCAACTGGCTGATGCTGCGTGCGATCGGCGTCGACGTCTCGGTGTTCGCCGCGATGGCCTGGCTGATCGCGATATTCACGCTGGGCCAGCTCCCAATCGGGCCGAGTACCGGCCCCGCCGCCGCCGTGCTCATCCTGGGCGCCCACGGGGTCGCGGCGACCGCCGCCGCCGGTGTGCTGGTCGCGGTCACCGGCATCACCGGGTCCCTCTGCTACGCGGCGTGGGCGATTGCCGATCAGATCGTGACGCGCCGGCCGGGCCCCACTCCGGAGCTCACGGTCGCACCGGTTTCCGCCGCGCTGGGATCGAGCTGACCGCCGACCGCGCGGTCCGGCGCCGAGGGATCGCCGCCCGGGGGCTTCGTCCCCACCGGACGCCATCTCGCTGCCGGCCCTAGGATCTCGCACCGTGGGTCAGGGCACGCACGACTTTGAGGATGACGCGCGTAACGAACGCATTCTGATCTCGGTCAATGGCGAGCTCGTGCCACGCGAGCGAGCGGTCGTGTCGGTGTTTGACGCCGGCTTCGTTCTCGGTGACGGCGTGTGGGAGGGGCTGCGCGTGCGGGCCGGCCATCCCGCCTTCCTGGAGCGCCATCTCGACCGCCTGTTCGAGGGCGCGAAGGCCATCATGCTCGATGTCGGCCGCAGTCGCCGCGAGCTCACGGAGTTGGTTTATTCGACGCTAGAGGCCAATCACATGTCGAGCGGCGTGCACGTGCGTCTGATGGTCACCCGCGGCCTGAAGCGCACCCCCTACCAGGATCCGCGCGTGACGATCGGACCCGCGACGATCGTGATCATCGCCGAGCACAAGGAGCCGCTGCCGGCCACGGTGACTGAGGGGATCACGCTGTTCACGACTCATGTACGTCGTGCCGCGCCCGACACGCTCGATCCCAAGCTCAATACGCATTCCAAGCTCAACGACATCACCGCCTGCATCCAGGCCTACACCGCCGGCGCCGACGAGGCGTTGATGCTCGACCCACACGGGTTCGTGGCCACGTGCAACTCGACGCACTTCTTCATCGTCATCGGCCCTGAGGACGCCCCTGAGGTACTGACCTCCGACGGGCGCTACTGCCTGGCGGGGATCACGCGCGACAACGTACTGCGGATCTGCCGGGCCGACGGCATCCCGGCGCGCGAGACGACGTTCAGCCTCACCGATGTGTACGCCGCCCGCGAGGCGTTCGTCACCGGTACCTTCGCCGGCGTCGTGCCCGTGCGGTCCGTCGACGGTCGCCCCATCGGCGACGGTCATCGCGGGCCGATGGTGACGCGCCTGCAGGCTCTGTACGGTGAACTCGTCGACGCCGACGTCGCAGCGCGCGCCGCGCCATGACCGCCGCGGTGCGGGTGGCGATGTGGTCCGGGCCGCGGAACATCTCCACGGCGATGATGCGTGCGTTCGAGAACCGCTCCGACACGGTCGTCGTCGACGAGCCGCTGTACGCCTCCTACCTCGAGCGCAACGGCATCGACCACCCGGCGCGTGAGTCGGTGATCGCCTCCCAGCCCCGCGACCCGGCCGCGGCCGTCGCGGGCCTGTCCGCGCCGCTGCCGCCGGGTCGCCGTGTCCACTACGCCAAGCACATGGCGCACCACGTCCCCCGCGAGGGCGACCTGCACTGGACGCTGCACTTCCGCAACGTGCTGCTCATCCGAGACCCGGTCGAAGTCGTCGCCTCCTACGTCCGGGCCCGCGAATCCTGCGAAGCTGACGACATCGGGCTGCCGCAGCAGGGGCAGCTTCTGGAGCTCTGGGATGAGCACGACCTCGACGTACCCGTTCTCGACGCTCAGGACTTTCTGCGGGCACCTGAAGCGCACCTGCGCTGGTTGTGCGGCTGGCTGGGCATCCCGTTCACCGCCCGCATGCTGTCCTGGCCCTCGGGCCCGCGCGCATCCGACGGAGTCTGGGCACCGCACTGGTACGGCGCCGTCTGGTCCTCCACGGGGTTCGAACCGTGGCGCCCGCGAGAGATCACCCTGTCCGCTCACGACGCCGCGGTCGCCCGGGAGTGTCGGCCAACCTACGAGGCGCTGCATGATCGGAGGGTGCGGCTCTGAGCGACTGTCCCGTCATCAGAGCCAGGAGGGAGCACCTCGTCGAGGGCGCAGCTGTTCTGAGCGGACGGCGACGAGGATGAGCGACGAGGACTGAGCGCATTGCTACGGTCACGACGTGATCGCCCTCGACCCGTCCGCACCGCCCTCGTGGTGATGGACTTCCAGCCGGGGATCATCGCCCGCGTCACCGACGGAGACGCGCTCGTCGAGCGGGTGCGGGCGCCGCACACACCCTGCGCGCCGCCGGCGCCACCCTCACCTGGGTCCGGGTCGGCTTCAGCGCGCAGGACATCGCCGCAATGCCTGAGACCGCGTCGATGCGCGCCGCGGTGGGCCGTGACGGCGACCGCGTGGCTGCCGACGCCCCGGAGACCCAGTACGACGCGCGACTCACGCCCGCCGCGGGGGAGATCGCGGTGCGCAAGTCCCGCGTCGGCGCGTTCTCGAGCACCGACCTGGACGCGCAGCTGCGCGCGGGGCGTCGACACCCTGGTGCTCGCCGGGATCGCGATCAGCGGCGCGGTGCTCTCAACGGCGCGCGACGGCGCCGATCGCGACTACCAGCAGTTCGTGCTCGCCGACGGCTGCGCACCGCGATCCGCGGTCCACGAGTTCCTGTGCACGGAGATCCTCTCCCGACAGTGCACGATGCTCACGGTTGACCAGCTTGAGTCGGCACTCGCCGGCTGAGGCCGGGACCCGGGGCTCGCGGCAGACAAGTCGTGCCTGCGCCCCGCCGGAGTCAGCCGGCGAGCACTGTCGCGAGATAGCGTTCGGCCCGCCACCGCGCCGCGAACCAGCGAAACCGGGCGAGCTCGACGCCGGTGGTGAGCCGGACCGACCACCCGTCGACTTCCTGCGTGAGGACCATCGCTGCTGGGGCCATGCGTGCCTTCCTGTTTTCCGTACCTGGTGGGAAAGTACCTCACAACCCGTTGAGAGAAACGAAGCAACCCGTAAGGGCCGGCGGGCGCCGGCGTCCTACAGTCCGGTTCATGGAACGCGCCCGCACCGCCGCCCTCGTCAACTTCGGCCTGCGCGTTGCGTACGGCGCGGTGATGATCGCGACCCCCAATCGCGTCGGGGCGCCGTGGATCGGCGAGGCGACCCCGGCCGCGGCAGGCGAGGTCCCGCTGCGCGGCGTCGGCGGCCGCGAGGTGGCCCTGCACGTCGCGGGCGCGCTCGCGATCCTCTCTGGCGCTCGCACCCGACCGTGGCTGTACGCGAGCATCGGCGGTGACCTCACCGACATCGCCTCCACGTTCGCCGCCCGTCGGGGCCTGCCCCCGGGCGGGCTGCGCGCGTGCGTGCTCACCGGCGGTTGCTCGGTGCTGATGACGCTCGCGCTCATCGCCGCGGCCGAGGACTGAGCCGGCGCGCTCGCGCTCCGACGACGGGACGCGATTCCTCAGCCCGCGGCGGCGTCCGTGCGTGATTCCGCGAGCGCAACCGGTCCGGGCAGCGTGACCGGCGCATGCGGGACCTCGCCAAGGTCGAACTCTGCAATCAGCTCACCGGCCGAGCGGACACGATCCCGTCCGGCTGCGAGACCGAGCGAGTGGGCGAGCCACGCAAGCGTCGCCGTCGGCGGATCCGCGTGGCTGCGCGACCCGGATGGAAGCGTCGCCGCGCCGTGGCGCTTGGCCAGTCGCGCCCCGTCGGGTCCGAGCACCAGGCCGACGTGCGCGTAGGCCGGCGTCGGGAGCCCCAGCCAGCGGGCAAGCAGAAGCTGCCGCGGCGTCGAGTCGGCGAGATCGACCCCGCGCACGACCTCCTGCACCCCCTGGGCGGCGTCGTCGAGGACCACTGCGAGCTGATAGGCGGGCACCCCGTCGGCGCGGCGGACCACGAAGTCGTCGATCCGGCCGCGCTGGGGTCCGAGCAACCGGTCGACCCAGTCGATCTCGGCCGCACCGGCGTCAACCCGCAGCGCGTGCGGCGCCCCGGCGGCGATCCGGGCGCGTCGCTCGGACTCGCCGAGCGCCCGGCAGGTCCCCGGATACGCCCCGTCCGGGAGCTCGCCGCCGGACGCGGGAGCCGCCGCAAGCTCGCCGTGGGACGGGGGAGGCGCCGCCAGCTCGCCGTGGGGCGCGGACGCCGCCGCCCGGATCTCCGCTCGCGTGCAGAAACACGGGTACACGTGGCCAGAGGCGTCGAGCCGGTCGAGTGCGGCCGCGTAGACGTGCCACCGCTCTGACTGGCGCACCGGCGTCCCGTCCCAGTCGATCCCCAACGCGCGCAGAGCGGCGAGCTGGATCGCCTCGAGCTCCCGGCGCGAGCGCTGCGGGTCGAGGTCCTCGATCCGCACCAGGAACTCCGACCCGGCCGCGCGAGCGGCGAGCCAGGCGACGAGCGCCGTCCGCAGACTGCCGAGATGCAGCGGCCCGGTGGGGGAGGGGGCGAAGCGGCCGATCACG
>CAXTTD010000237.1:0-5516 GCA_964246945.1 uncultured Solirubrobacteraceae bacterium
GCCGCGCCGGGAGGTGCCTGGCGTCGACGACGGTGACGATCGCGTCGAGCCGGGGGCGTGGCGACGCCGCGGGATCACCCGGTCAACAGGACCGCGGGGGGGGCCAGCGCAAAGTGCGTTGTTCGATCCCCCTCCGGCGGCTGGGTGGGGACCCGACTCGTTTCGCGTATTCATGCGAGACGATCAGGCGTACTCGACGTAGTCCGCGTGTGCCAATCGTGGCAGCCGGTCAAACCACGGGTCGTTACCGGGCTTACCGATGTTGACCACCAGGATCGTCCTCCAGGGCCGGTCGGCGAAGAACTCGCTGTCGATGCCGGGGCCGTCGAACCCGAGCATCGGTCCGGCGGCGAGTCCGGCGGAGCGGACCGCGAGGATGAAGTAGCCGGTCTGGATCGCTCCGTTGAAGATCGCCAGGCGCTCTCGGTTGGCGGCGTCGGCCACGAAGTTGTCGCGCAGTTCGGGACGGAACGGCAGCAGCTCGGGGATTCTGTCGTGAAAGTCGGTGTCAACGGCCAGCACGGCGACGGCGGGTGCCGACATCGTCTTGGCCCGGTTGCCCTCGTTCATCAGTGGCCCGAGCCGTTTCTTACCTTCCGGGGTGCGGATGAACAGGATCCTCAGCGGGTTGGTGTTCGCCATCGTGGGCGGCCATTTCGCTAGCTCGGTGATCGCGCGCAGCTGCTCATCAGGGACGGGCTCGTGGGTGATTGTGTTCGCGGGTCGGGCAGCTGTGAACAGCAGGTCGTGGGGGGTGGCGTCGAGGGCAAGCGGGTTCTCTGACGAGGTGGTCGTGTCGGCTGAAGCGGTCATGAAACTCCGTGGTGTCGGGGGTGGATCGGCAGCGATTGGCGAGAGCGAGTGATTGAGGACCGAACGACGGCCGACCAATCTGCACGTGCGCCCGGGAGTTGCGGTCAGGGCTTGACGAGCACCTTCAACGTTTCACGGTCGTTCATGGATCGGTAGCCGTCGGGAACCTCGCGGAGGGCAACGGTCCGGTCGAGCACTCGGCCGGGCTCAAGACGCCCCTCGAGGATGTCGGGCAGCAGCTCCTCGATATAGGCGCGAACGGGCGCGACGCCGCCGCTCACGGTGACGTTACGGACGAAGCTTGACCGTGCGTCGGGGATCGTCTCCTCCTGAGGGGCCCCGACCCGGCCGATGAAGCCGCCCGGGCGAGCGATCCCGACCGCCGTGCGCAGGGAGTCTCCGACCCCGACGCACTCGAGCACTGAATGCGCACCGTGGCCTTCGGTCATCGACAGCACACGCTCGATCGCCTCCGCGCCGCGTTCAGCGACGACCTCGTCTGCACCGAACTCGCGGGCGAGCGCGGTCCGTTCGGGGTGACGGCCCAGGATGATGATCCTCTCCGCGCCGAGCCTGCGGGCAGCCATCACCCCGCACAACCCCACCGCCCCATCTCCGATCACCGCGACGACCGAGCCGGGGCCCACCCGGGCCTGTCGTGCAGCGTGGTGACCCGTTCCGAAGACGTCTGAGAGGGTGAGCAGCGAGGGCATCAGCGCGTCGTCCTCACCGACCGGGAGAGCCACGAGCGTGCCGTCGGCCTGCGGAACCCGGACCGCTTCGCCCTGCCCCCCGTCGACTCCCCCGTTGCCCCAGAAGCCACCATGCAGACACGAGGTGTGCAGCCCTTCAGTGCAGAACTCGCAGGTCCCATCAGAGAACGCGAACGGAGCGACCACAACCTGACCTCGAGTCAGACCCTGAACCTCGCTGCCCACATCTTCGATGACGCCGATGAACTCGTGTCCCATCCGTCTGCCGTGCGGATCGTCGGGCATGGTCTTATAAGGCCAAAGGTCACTGCCACAGATACAGGCGTGGGTCACCCGCAGCAGGGCGTCGGTTGGTTCTCTGATCGCCGCATCGGGAACGTCCTCGACCCGGACATCACCGGCTCGGTACATCACAGTTGCTCGCATGCGGCTGAGGCTAGCCACCCTGACCGACAACCGGAGCTGACGCTCCGCTAGATTTGCGCCGGTGCCAGGGTCACGGAAAGCTCAAGCGGAGGCTCCGGCGTCAGAGTTGATTGCGCCCAGAACCCGATGACGTTCGAGCTAGGTATCTACAGCTTCGGCAATGTCCAGCGCAGGCCCGACGGCGGCCTCGGTACCACCGCGGAAGCGGTCCGGAACCTGATGGAGATGATCATGCTGGCCGAGAGGTCGGCCTGGACTACTTCGGGATCGGGGAGCACCATACGCACGAGATGCCGATCTCCTCGCCGGCGTCGATCCTCAACGCCGCGGCTGCGGTCACGACACAAATCAAGTTGGGCAGCACGGTGACGGTGTTGAGCACCGACGACCCCGTCCGCGTCTACCAGCAGCACGCGATCGCATCTGCGATCTCAAACGGACGAGTCGACCTGACGGTCGGCCGCGGCTCCTCGACCGACTCCTTTCCGCTGTTCGGCTACCGACTGGAAGACTACGACGCGCTGTACGCCTCAAAGCTCGAGTTGCTGCTGGCCGTCAACGACGCCGAGCGAGTGACCTGGGCGGGCCCGTTTCGTGAACTGCCACTGCAGGACGCGCTGGTGGTGCCCCGCGCGGAGGAAAAGCTGAAGATCTGGCTCGGGACCGGCGGCAACCCCCAATCGACGGTCTGAGCCGCAGAGTTGGGAATGCCGATCGCGTACGGCATCCTCAGCGGCGACGCCCCATACTGGCAGCGACTGGCCGACCTGTACCGCCGAGCCGTTCAACTGGGCGTTCACGCCTCCGACCGGTTGGATATCGCTGTGGCGGCCCACGGCTTCATTGCGGCCGACGGCGCGGGGGCCAAGGACACCTTCTATCGCCATGAGCACGCCGTGATGCAGCGGGCAGCCGCCTCGCGAGGAGCCGCCGTACCGGACCGGTCATTCTTCGAGCAGCGGTACGCCCCCCGGGGGAATGGTCTTCGCCGGAGATCCCGAGGAGGTTGCTGACCGGATCATCGCCTTTCATCGAGCGCTTGGCCATAGCCGGCAGATCCTCCAGATGGACATCGGCCAGCTACCCCATGACGACGCGATGCGTTCAGTCGAACTGCTCGGCACAGATGTCCTGCCACGGGTGCGCGCCGCACTCGCGTGAGCCGTCCGCCATCCGGCAGGTATCCGGAGTCCGAACTCCGCATCTGTTACTTTGAGCGGAGTCCTCGCTCCGCCTAGCCGACCAGAAGTCCCTTGCACGCCGAAGAACCTCGCACGCGATACCAAGTGACGTTCGCAGTCCTAGCGACCGCGACTATCGCCTACGCCCTGTTGCAGTCGCTGGTGATCCCGGTGCTGGCGACAATCCAGGCGGGGTTGCACACGTCGCAGAACAGCGTGACGTGGGTGCTGACCGCCTACCTGTTGTCGGCGTCGATCTTCACGCCGATCGTC
This sequence comes from uncultured Solirubrobacteraceae bacterium, assembly GCA_964246945.1. Taxonomy (GTDB): domain Bacteria; phylum Actinomycetota; class Thermoleophilia; order Solirubrobacterales; family Solirubrobacteraceae; genus Palsa-465. The sequence continues at coordinate 3,407 of CAXTTD010000237.1, forward strand.
GGTCGGTTGGGCGACATGTTCGGCAAAGAGCGGATGCTCGTATTCGCGCTCGTCGCCCTGGCGGCCGGGTGTCTGCTGGCCGCGGTGACCAACTCTTTGGTGATCATGATCATCGCCCGCGTCATCCAGGGGATCGGCGGCGGCGTGCTGCCATTGTCCTTCGGGCTGATCCGAGACGAGTTCCCGCAGGAGAAGGTGGCTGGCGCGGTCGGCGTCATCGCCGCGCTGGCCGCGGCGGGCGCCGGCCTGGGGATCGTGCTCGCGGGACCGATCGTCGACGCGCTGAACTACCACTGGCTGTTCTGGATCCCGATGATCATCCTCGTCGCCGCGGCCGTCGCCGCTCATCTGGTAGTGCCCGAGTCGCGCGTGAGGACCGCGGGCCGCGTGAGCTGGCTGGCCGGTGCCCTGCTGTCAGGCTGGCTGGTCGCGCTGATCCTTGCCGTCAGTGAGGCTCCGACGTGGGGGTGGACGTCGGGCAAGGTGATCGGGCTGATTGTCGTTGCGATCGTGCTGTTGATCGTCTGGGTGATGGTGGAAAGCCGGTCGGCGCACCCGTTGATCGATATGAAGATGATGCGCATCCCCACCGTGTGGACGACCAATCTCGTCGCGCTGCTACTCGGGGTCGGGATGTACGCCGCGTTTGCGTTCCTACCGCAATACCTTGAGACACCGCCCTCCATCGGCTATGGCTTTGGATCGAGCATTACGGTCGCCGGTCTGATCCTCCTCCCGATGAGCGTCGGGATGTTCATCTTCGGCAGCCTCTCCGGACGCTTCTCCGCCCGCTACGGGACCCGGGCGGTGCTCATCGCCGGGACCGCGATCGGTGCTGTCCCGTTCGTCCTTTTGACCGTCGCTCGAGCTCATCAGTGGGAGATCCTGATCTCCATGGTCCTCTTGGGCGCGGGCTTCGGCCTGGCGTACTCCGCCATGTCAAACCTCGTCGTCCAAGCGGTTCCCCCGGAGCAGACCGGGGTGGCCAGCGGGATGAACGCCAATATCCGCACGATCGGCGGTTCGCTAGGAGCCGCGGTGATGAGTAGCATCGTGACCTCCGGAGCGCATCCCCACGGCTTCCCCCGGAATGCCGGCTACACCCATGGCTTCCTCGCGCTGACAATCGCCGCGGTCGGCGCCGCAGCAGCCTCGTTGCTGGTCCCGCGGATCGTCGCGCGTAGCCGCGCGGCAGGCGCCCCTGAGACCATGCCGCACGCCGAAATGGCGCTCGTCGCCGCTGGAACCCTGAGCGGCGACCAACCGGAATGACCTCCTCAACGCCGACCCCCGCCGAAGATCGGCCGCTGCGCCGCGATGCGGCCATGAACCGTGACCGCCTGCTTATCGCCGCCAGCCGCGTGTTCGCCGATCAAGGCCTGGACGCCGGCGTCGCGGACATCGCACGTGAGGCCGGGGTCGGCATGGGAACCCTCTACCGCCGCTTCCCCACCAAAGACGCACTGATCAACGCTCTCGTCCACGACGTCCTGCAGGCCATCATCGAAATGGCGTCCCGTGCCTTGGACGAACCCAACGGAGCGGGGCTTGAGCAGTTCCTCGTTGACTCAAGCGCCTACCAGGCCGAGCACCGCGCGTGCCTGCCCCGGCTCTGGAACACCGACCACGAACCGATCCACACCGCCAGAGGCCTGATCAGCAAGCTCCTGCAGCAGGCCAAAGATCACGAGCGCATGCGCCATGACCTGACCACCACCGACCTGACCGTGATCCTCTGGTCGATCCGCGGGATCCTGGAGACCACCGGCGACCTCGCCCCCGACGCCTGGCAGCGCCACCTCGAACTCCTCGTCGCAGGCATGCGACCCACAGACCAGGACCTCTCCCACGCCGCGCTCACCCAGCCCCAGATCGATCAAATCCTCACCGACGCCCCCACCGCGCCACGATGAAGCGACCGGTACCTCGACCCGTCGCGGGCCGGGAGACAGATTGACAGCCAATACCCGCTGCCGGACCCGCTGCCGGATTGTCGGCCATAGGAGTGCTTTCGTCGGGGTCGAGCAGACTGCTGGATCCGGGGCATAGGAGCACTCCGCGGTCGGCGGATCGCCGGAGGTAAAGCAGAACTCTCGGCGCGCTCCAAAAG
>CAXTTD010000238.1:0-5511 GCA_964246945.1 uncultured Solirubrobacteraceae bacterium
CGTCCGTGGCCCTTGCCTTCGGGGTCCGCCGCGCTCGACCATAGACTTGCCCGCGATGAGCCCCGTCCCCCGCGTCCCGCTCGCCGGCGCCACCGTGCTGCTCACCGGAGCGAGCGGCGGTCTCGGCCAGGCCATCGCGCGAGCGCTCAGCGAGCGTGGCGCCCAGCTGATCGTCAGCGGCCGGCGTGAGGCCGAGCTGACGGCGCTCGCCGCGGAGGCGGGCGGCCGGGCGGTCCCCGCCGACCTCGCGTCGCGCACGGACGTCGATCGCCTCGCCGCCGAGGCCGCCCAGGCCGACGTCGTGGTCGCGAACGCCGCGCTCCCCGCGACCGGTCTGCTCGACGATCTCTCCCGGGGTGAGATCGACCGCGTGCTCGAGGTCAACCTGCGCGTTCCGATCATCCTCGCCAAGGCCCTCACCCCCGGGATGGTGGAGCGTGGCCGCGGGCAGTTCGTGTTCGTCTCCTCGCTCGCGGGAAAGGCGGCATCCCCGGCGTCCTCGATGTACTCCGCGACCAAGTTCGGACTGCGCGGCTTCGGCCTCGCGCTGCGCCAGGACCTGGCCCGTCAGAACATCGGCGTCTCGGTGGTCATGCCCGGCTTCATCCGCGACGCGGGCATGTTCCACGACGCCGGGGTGAGGTTGCCGCCGGGGACCGGAACCCGCACGCCGCTCGACGTCGCCGCCGCGGTGGTGCGCGCGATCGAGGAGGATCGCGCCGAGATCGATGTCGCGCCGGCCTCACTGCGCATCGGAGCCGCGGTCGCCTCCCTCGCCCCCGGCCTCGCCGCCCGGGCGAGCCGCCGGATGGGCTCGCAGCGCGTCGGCTCCGAGATGGCGCGCGGGCAGGCCGACAAGCGCTGAATCCGGCCGCCGCCGTCGGACGCCGGATCAGTCGGCGGGGACGGTCGCGTGCTCGCCGGTCACCGAGGAGAGCGCGGACATGATCTCGTCGGCGAGGCGTGCTCCGTCGTCGGCGATCTCCGGGGTGGCCTGCACGCGCACGACGACCTCGTCACCGTCGACCTCCTCGAGTACCACGCCCTTGGAGCTCGTCGGGGTGGCGATCTCGCTCTCGAGAATCGCCTGCACCTGGCTCGGGCGCACCCCATGAGTGAGGCGGACCTTCACGTCGACCGGCTCGGGCTCACGCAGCGGCACCACGGCCGCGGCGAGCACGATGCTGTTGGGGATCATCACCTGGTCGGCTCCCCGGGTGAGCACGGTGTAGAGCAGGCCGAGCGAGGAGACGATTCCCTCCACCTGGCCGCCCACCGCGCCCGCCTGCAGTCGCACCCGCTCTCCCACCCGGAACGGCCGCGCGCTGAGCAGCACCATGCCGGCGAACGCGTTGCCGAGCGTCTGCTGGGCGGCGAGACCGACGATCACCGCGGTGAAGCCGCCGCCGACGGCGAGCGTCTGCAGTCGCGCTCCCGCGACTGACAGCGCGAGTAGGACCATCACCACGAGGACGACGAGCCGGACGAGGAAGCCGACCGTCCCCGCCGTCCCGGGGTCCATGCGGCGCATGAACATCGGGCCCGCGAATCTGCCGAGGTCCCGAGCGAGGGCCCAGCCGAGCGCGATCATCGCCAGCACGACGACGACCTGCAGCCCGGTGCCGAGGCCGTTGGGGTGCCCCTGTCGCCCGATCGCGTGACGGGTCAGGAGGCTGTAGCGGTGGTCGTAGGCGACGAGCACCGCGATGAACAACGCGACGAGGACGATCGCCTCCCGTCGGGCGCGCTTCACCACCCGCTCGTTGAACTCGACCGACAGCCCGACCGCCTCCCAGGCGTCGCTGCGGGTCTCGAACATCCGATCGAGGTTGAGGTCCTTGCGGGGCTTGAACTGACGTGGCATCGCCCGTCAGGGTTGCATACGCCGCCGCTGTCTTCGGTGGATCTTCATCTTTGTGCACGGGAAACCCCGCCAACCGGGATCACGCATCGAACAGCCGCTCCTGGGCGGGCGCGGGGTTCGGCCGCCGGACGGACGCGGCGACGGGACGCGCGTCGCGCCCCCGCCCCCATGGCGAGAGGTCTGGCCCCTCAAGCAGCGCGGCGAGGCGCCGGCGTTCTGCCCCCGGCGCATACGCGCCGCGCCGGTAGAGCTCGCGGTAGCGGGGGACGAGGTCCGGGCGGTGCTGACGGAGCCACTCCATGAACACCTGGCGGACCTCGCCGCGCAGGTGCAGGGCGATCCCGCTCACGTAGTCGGCGCCGGCCTCCCGGCACATGCGCAGGATCTCCCGCACCTGCTCGGGGTCGTCGTTGATCCCGGGCATCAGCGGCGCGACGAGCACGCCGGTGCGGATCCCCGCCGCGGTAAGCTTCGCCACCGCCTCCAGACGGGCGCGCGGGTTGGGCGTGTGCGGCTCGCTCGCCCGCCACGCCGCCTCGTTGATCGTCGGCACCGACAGCGCCGCGCTGAACTCGGCTCGCCGGTTGAGCTCCTGCATGAGGTCGAGGTCGCGCAGCAGCAGCGGCGACTTGGTGAGCACCGAGGCGGGGTTGCGCGCGTCGATCATCGCCTGCCACACCCCGCGCATCAGCCGGTAGCGGCCCTCCACCCACTGGTAGGGGTCGGTGTTCGTCCCCAATGCCACGTGCTCGCCCTTCCACGAGGGCCGCGCGAGCTCCGCCCGCAGCCGCTCCGGCGCGTTCACCTTGACCACGATCTCCCGCTCGAAGTCCCGTCCGGCGTCGAAGTCGAGATACGTGTGGGTCGGCCGCGCAAAGCAGAACGAGCACGCATGGGTGCAGCCCCGGTAGGGGTTGACCGTCCATCGAAACGGCATCCGCGAGGCCTCGGGGACGCGGTTCAGGACCGACTTGGCGCGGATCTCGTAGAACCGGGTGGGGATCGAGTCCGGAGCCTCGAAATGTCGGACGACCGCCTCGTCGCGGTAGCCGGGCAGGCGCGCCCGTTCGTCGGCCTCGATCGTCTGCTCGTCCCAGCGCACGAACGTATGTTCCCACATGAGGAGGACGGACCGCCCCTCCGCGCTCGCTTACGCCTCGGTGCTCACGGGCCGGCCGGTGGGAGGCGGGGGCGACGGCGGGATGACCACCTCGGTGGCGAAGTGACAAGCGACGGCGTGCTCGCCGGGGACTGCCTCAAGCGCGGGATCGCGCTCGGCGCAGACGGTGCGCTCCGGGTGGGCGAGGGGACCGATCGGACAGCGGTCGCGGAAACGACAGCCAATGGCGAGCTCCGCCGGGCTGAGCGGCTGTGGACGGGCGGGCGCCTCGCCGGGCGTCGCGCCCGCCGCCTGCGTGCCGGCACCGCCGCGGCCGGGGACCGAGGCGAGCAGCCGCACGGTGTAGGGATGCCGCGGGCGGCGCAGGACCTCTGCCGCCGGCCCCTGCTCGACGATCCGCCCGCGGTACATGACCGCGACCTCGTCGGAGATGTGCCGGGCGACCGCGAGGTCGTGGGCGACGAATACCAGCCCCACCTCGAACTCGTCGCGCAGATCGGAGAGGACGTTGATCACCTGCGCCTGCACCGAAACGTCGAGCGCGGAGACCGGCTCGTCGGCGACGATCACCTGCGGGCGCACCGCGAGCGCGCGGGCAATCCCGACGCGCTGGCGCTGGCCCCCCGAGAGCTCGTCAGGGTAGCGCTCGCGCAGTTGGTCGCCGAGTCCGACGAGCTCCAGCATCCGCCCAGGGGTGGCGCGGCCATCCGGCGGCGCGAGTGCCAGCGCCTCTCCCACGATCTCACCGACGCGCCAGCGCGGGTTCATCGACGCCAGCGGATCCTGGAAGACCAGCTGGACCGCACGGCGCATGGTGGTGCGCTGCGCCGGCGTGGCCTGCGGCCACCCCAGACCGTTCACGGTGACGCGCCCCGCGGTGGGGGTCACGAGCCCCACCATCGCGCGCGCGAGCGTCGTCTTGCCGGATCCGGATTCGCCGACGATCCCCAGGACCCGGCCCGGGTGCACGGCGAGATTCACCCCGTCGACGGCCGGCGTCGCGTCCGGGTCTCGGCCGCGGCCGCGCGCCCGGCGGCCGCGCCGCGCAACGCGGTAGTCGACGACGACATCCTCGAGCGTGATCACCGGGGAGGCGCCCGCAGGCGTGCCGGCGACCCGAGTCTCCTCCGCGACCGCGCCGGGCACGTCGGCGTCGGGGGGGATGACGTTCACGTCGAGTGTGCGACCCGTATCGTTGATGACGAAGCAGGCGGCGAGATGATCAGGGAGACCATTCGGTCCGCGGCGAAGCGGCGGGGGCTGTTCACGGCACTGCGGCTGCGCCAGCACGCAGCGCGGCGCAAACCGGCAGCCGGTTGCCTCCTGGGTCAGATCGGGGGGCACGCCGGGAATGGTGGGCAGGCGCCGTGTCAGCGGCCCGTCGAGCCGTGGGCCCGAGCGGATGAGCTGCCAGGTGTAGGGATGGCGCAGCCCCGAGAGAACCGAGTGCAGCGGCCCGGATTCGACGACCCGGCCGCCGTACATGACGGTGATCCGGTCGCACATCTCCTCAACGACGTCGATGTCGTGGGTGACGAGCATGACCGCGGTTCCGAGCTCGTCGCGCAGCCGGCCGATGAGAGCGAGCACCTCGGCCTGGATCGTCACGTCCAAGCCGGTCGTCGGCTCGTCGGCGATCAGCAGCTTCGGGTTGTTGGCCACCGCGATCGCGATCATCACCCGCTGGCGCATGCCGCCGGAGAACTCGTGTGGGTAGGCCTCGACAGCCGTCCGCGGGTCGCGGATCCCGACGAGGCCGAACAGGTCTCGGGCCCGCGTCCCCGCCTCGCGCCGGCCGGCGCCGTGCAGGCGCAGGGCCTCGGTGATCTGGCTGCCGACGGTCATGAGGGGATTGAGCGCCGACAGCGGGTCCTGGAAGACCATTCCGATCTGCCCGCCGCGGATCTGGCGCAAGGTGCGATGCTCGGCCCGCGCGAGGTCACCGCCCTGGAAGCGGATCTCCCCGCCGGTCATCGCGACTCCGGCTGGCAGCATGCGGGTCATCGCCAGCGCGGTCATCGACTTACCGGCTCCGGACTCGCCGACGACACCCACGATCTCGCCGGCGGTGATGGTCAGGCTCACCTGGTCGACGAGCGGCGACGCTGCGCCGGGATCGCCGACGGCGACCGTGAGGTCGCGGACCTCGATGACCGGCGCGTCGGACACGGTGGCGGCGGTCATCGGCGCAGCATCCCGCGGTTGAGCGCCGCGCCGAGCAGCGAGAGCCCGAGGATGAGGATGAACACGACCGCCAGCGGGGACAGCGAGTACAGCGGCGAGGAGGACAGGTACTGGCTGCCGGTCGCGATCATCTCGCCGAGCGAGGCGTTCGGCGGCTGGATGCCGAGGCCGACCACGCTGAGCGCTCCCTCGAGCGCAATCGCCTGCGACACCGCCGGCGCCAGCCGCACGATGACGCTGTCAAGCACGTTGGGCAGGATGTGACGGGTGACGATCGCCGCGCGCGCCCCGCCGCCCCCCGGCGCCGCGCTGCCCGGGTCCCGCGAGCGCACCCCGCGCGGGG
>CAXTTD010000239.1:0-4937 GCA_964246945.1 uncultured Solirubrobacteraceae bacterium
CCGCGGCGTCTTCACCGGCGCCCTTGTTCGTCACTCTGGGAGTTTCAGCGGGCGGTGCGCCCTTCAAGCGCCCGGAGTGGCGCCCGGTCCTCCATTCGGGGCGTTTCAGTGGGCGCTGTGCCCCAGCAGCCGCTCGGAGTCCGCGGCCGGAGGGGGCGCAGCCACTCCACCCGATGACGGTACGGGCGTCCGGACACCCCGGCCGCGCCGCCGTCGGGCGGACGGTGCCTCAGCCGTGCCGGGTGACGGTGAACCCGCCCGGCGCGTCCGCCGTTCTGTCCGGCGCGGCGGCCGGCGGGACTGGGACGTTGCCGAGCCGCGCCACGAACGCGGCGGCGACCCGCCCGGCGTGGGCCTTGGCGAGCTCGGCGCGCTCGCCGGCGAACTGTTCATCAACGCTGGTTCGCCACAGCCACAGCCACCGTTCGAAGTGACCGGGGAACAGCCGCACCTTCGCGTTGAGTGCCGCGTGGGGGGCGAACGCGCCGCCGCTGTAGGAGTGGGCGCCGAGCAGGATCGTCTCCCAGAACGCAGCCACCTTCGGGACGTGGGCGTCGAGGTCGAGCTGGGCCACCTCGGTGAAGATGAAACCGAGCACAGGGTCTGTGAGCGTGCGTCCGTAGAACGCGCGCACGAGCGCCTCGCAGTCGGCGCGCGTCTCGATGTCGGTCAGGGATTCCATCTCACGTCGAGGATACGAGCCGGGACTCACGACCCCGGGCTGTGGATGCGCAGCAGCGGCGGGTTGTGGTGGGGGGTGTCATCTGACCACGCGCTCCAGTCGCTGCGCGGCGCGAACGTGATCGCGCCCAGGAGCGAGAGCACCGGTTCGTAGCGGGCGCGGCCGTGGCGGAACGCCCGCCACGCGGCGTCGCCGTCGGGCCGCATGGGCACCCCCGACTCGGCGAGCTCTCGGCAGCCCGCGTCGAAGGTCTCTCGGGGCAGGTTGATGCCGGGATCCTCGCCGGGGGGCTCGAGCACGATCCCCATGAACTCGGCGATCGCGCCGAGCGCCTGGATGCCCGCATCGATGCACAGCTCGCTGCGGAACTGGCGCTCGGTCTCGCACGCGGACTGGACGAGGACCGCCGCGTCGAGCACCGTCTCGGTGGCGAGCACCCAGTGGTTGCGGGGGTGGCTGGAGCGGAAGAAGCTCAGCTGAGGGATCGAGGTGTGCGACTCCCCGAGCTCGACGAACCAGTCCTCCCACTGATCCCACAGCTCGTCAAGGGCGGCGAAGCGGTGCAGCTCCCAGGTCCGCCTCAGCAGACGCGGGCCGTTCGGCGGCGCGCCGGTGATCACGATCAGCTTGGCGATGAGCGCCTCGCGGCGCGAGAACGCGGTGTACAAGCTCGGCAGGTAGGTGATGACGAGCGCGAGCAGGGTGAGCCCGACCCCCGCCGCGGCGAAACCGACGAGCTGCTGCAGGAGCCCGGGCGGCGTGTCGGTGCCGAGCGTGAGCATTGAGGATCCGGCGAGCTCGAAGGCCCGGGCGATGCCCGCCCCGCTCCCGGTGTCGCTGCCGAGCGACCAGAACACCGCCGCGAAGCACACCAGCAGCAGCGTCGTCCACACCAGCAGCTGACCGAAGACGCCAATCGGCGCCTGCAGCGCGAACACCCGGTCCCGCGTGTCGTAATCGGTGGAGCGCGTGATGCGGAGCCGCAAGACCAGGATGGCGCGGACGGTGAGGTAGGTGATGCGGGTGAGCCGGGTCGGCACGCCGCGGGGCAGCACCACCGACCGCAGCACCGACAGCAGAATTCCCAGCGCGGCGAGGACCCCGCCGACCCCGACGATGATGTGGAGCGCGGTCATGGCCGCCGTCGAGGGTATTCGCGACGCAGCGGCTCTGACTCCGAGCGGCGGTCGATAGCGTGGGCGCCGTGGCCGGGCGCATCCGTGCGGTGGTGTTCGACGTCGGCGAGACGCTCGTCGACGAGACCCGGGCGTGGGCGCAGCTCGCCCACGCGGCGGGCGTCACCGAGCTCACCCTGTTCGCAGCGCTCGGTGCGCTGATCGAGAGCGGCCAGGATCACCGGCGGGTGTGGGCGCCACTCGGGGTGGAACCCCCCGCCGTCGCCCCGGAGATCCGCACCGAGGACCTCTACCCCGACGCGGTCCCGTGTCTCGAGCGCCTGGCGGCGGGTGGCCTGCGGCTCGGGATCGCGGGCAATCAGCCGCGCGGGGCCGAGCGGGCGCTCGCCGGCCTCGGGCTGCCGGTGGGGTTCGTCGCCTCCTCGGCGGGGTGGGCGGTCGAGAAGCCGGCGCTCGAGTTCTTCACGCGTGTCATCGCGGCGGCGGAGGTGTCGGCGGGCGAGCTCGCCTATGTCGGCGACCGCGTTGACAACGATGTCCTCCCGGCGCGCCGGGCCGGGATGTTCGCGGTGTTCCTGAGGCGGGGCCCGTGGGGTCATCTGCACGCCCACCGTCCGGAGGCGGCGTGTGCCGACGCGCGGATCGACTCGCTCGCCGAGCTGCCGGCGCTCCTGCTCGGCTGATCGGCATCGCTCGTGGGCGTGGCGCCCCCCGGCGGTCTGCGGTGGCGGGTACAAGTGGACACGCAGACTCCCTGTGAGGACCCGATGGCCTTTCGTGGCCGGTAGGGCACGGTAACCGGGCACCGAGCCGTCTCGGGGATCCGCGGGGGCGGTTGTGCCCGGCAGGCGACGGCAGGTGGGCGCCGGCCCGACCCGGGTTGTGCCCGGCGGGGTGCGTGCGCCGCGCGGCTCGCGCTCAGCGCCCGCGCTGTCCAGACCCGGTCGGGTGCGTGCGGCGCGCGGCTCGCGCTCAGCGCCCGCGCCGTCCAGACCCGGTGGGGCGTGCCCCGCCGCTCCCGTTCTGCGTCCGCACCGGCCCGGCTCCCGTTCAGCGCCCGCGCCGCTTGTCGTGCGCCCGGGCGTCCCGGGTGCGCGTCTTCCACAGCTGCCGCTGCTCGCGCTGGGCGAGCGGATCGTGGCGCCGGCGCTCGGCGGCCGTCTCGCGCTCGAGCTTGCGGTAGCTTCGCAGCCGGTCGGGATCGAGAGTGCCATCGGCGACCGCGGCGTCGACCGCGCAGCCCGGCTCGCCGTCGTGGCGGCAGTCGGTGAAGCGGCAGCGCGCCGCGAGGCTCTCCACGTCCGGGAATCCGGCGCCGAGCTCGACCGCGCCGGCGAGCCCCAGGCTGCGCAGCCCCGGCGTGTCGATGAGCACGCCGCCGCCCGGGACGGCGAGGAGCTGGCGCGAGCTGGTCGTGTGGCGCCCGCGCCCGTCCCCCGCGCGCACCGCTGCGGTGGCGAGCCGGTCATCACCGAGCAACGCGTTGGCGAGCGTCGACTTGCCGGCGCCCGAGGGTCCGAGCAGCACCGCAGTGAGGTGCGGGGACAGCCGGGCGCGCAGATCCTCGACGCCGGCGCCGTTCACCGCGCTCACCGCCACGACCTCGGCCCCGGACAGCCGGGCGCGAAGCGTCACGACGAGCTCGGCGGCGGAGTCGAGATCGGCCTTGGTGAGTATCACCAGCGGGACCGCGCCGCTGTCCCAGGCGAGGGCGACCTCGCGCTCGACGCGCGCCGGGCTCGAGCGGTCGGCCGGGGTGACGATCGCGACGAGGTCGAGGTTGGCGGCGAGGACCTGGATCCCGGCGCCGCCCGGGTCCGCGCGGGTCAGCTCTGACCAGCGGGGCAGGACGTGGCGGACCGCGTCGTCGGCGAAGGTGATCCAGTCGCCGACCGCGGGGAGCGGCTGGGCGCGGAGCGGGCGTTCGACGCCGTCAGGACCGACGGCGACGCACGCCGAGCGCTCGACGCGGGTGATCCGGGCGGGCGCGAGCCCGCCGGGCGGTGGTCCGGGGTCGGTCTCGAGGACCGTGGTGAACAGGGTGAGCACGCGGTCGGTCCACCCGTAGGGGACGAGCGCGTCGAAGGTCAGGCGTGGCACTGGGAGAGCTCCTCGCAGACGAGGCCCAGCTCCCGGGGCGCTCAGATCATGCGGCCGGAAGCGGGCGAGGGGGATGACTGAAGCGAGGCCGTGAGCGGCCGGAACATCCGGTATGCGGTCATGGGCTCTCCCCCTTCCCCTTCGAGATGTGCGCTCCGAGTGCGGCCACACCCTACCAGCGCCGGCGCGGGCGGGGGCATGCACGACAATCCCGGTCGCGATGGTTCCGGGCTCCTACCACGACTTCTTCGTCGCCACGGCGAGTGCCGCCGGTGCGCTCATCGGGCTGCTGTTCGTTGCGCTCTCGGTGTGGCAGGGCCGCGAGCTCACAGGCCCGCTCGCGGAGAGCCACCGGCTGCGGGCCTCCGCGGCGCTCACCGTGTTCAGCAACGCGCTCGTCGTCTCGCTATTCGCGCTCATCCCGAACAACGACCTCGGCGAGCCCGCGGCGATCCTCGCTGCGGTCGGCCTCACCTTCGTCCTCGCCTCCTCGCTGCGGCTGATGCGCGTGCACCGCGAGCACGGGGTGATCCGCGTCCGCGACATCGTGTTCCTCGCCGGCGGCCTTGCCCTGTTCGTCTCCGAACTGCTTGGTGGGCTCTCGCTGTGGATCCATCGCCACGACAGCGGCAGCGTCGAGGATGTCGCCGACGCCGTCATCTTCTGCTTCCTGTTCGGAATCGCACGCTCCTGGGAGCTCATCGGAGGGCCGCAGATCGGGGTCGTGGGCGAGGTCGGCCACGTCGTCAGGCACGAAATTCGGGACGACCTCGAAGGGCAAGCCGCGTTCGGCCAGCCGGTTGAGGCGGGCGACCGCCCCGCTGACGGCCAGGAACATGTTCACGGCACGGCGTTCCAGGGCGGCGTCCGCCCAGTTCCCGAACGTCGTGATCCAGCCCTTTCCCCTGCCGTAATGTTGGCTGGCGCAGGCGAGGCATTTGCGCGCGCCGGGTCCGCCGCACAGGCTCCGCCCCATCTCGAGATAGTTCTTGCGGGCACAGACGAGGCTGTAATCGTGC
>CAXTTD010000239.1:4947-5505 GCA_964246945.1 uncultured Solirubrobacteraceae bacterium
GTGGGCGAGGTGCGCGCGATGCGCCGGGGGGCGGGGGGGCCCGCCGCAGACGCAGCCGACGCCGCCGCCGCCGAGGAGTCCGCGGCACCTGACGGCGCCGCAGACGACGGATCCGCCGCACCCGAGGGCACGGAGTCTGGCGCCGCCGGAGAGCGCCGCATCCGCGCCCGCCGGGGGTAGCACGCCCGGCAACGTCGAACGCTGAACCGTCAGGCGACCTGGGCGCCGCGTCCGCCGCGTCCACTCCGGCGCGCCTGCGCGAGCTCATAGCCGCGCCCGAGCGCCGCGAGCGAACGCTCCCAGCTGCGCTCGCGCACCGCCGCGAGTCCGGCCGCGCGCAGCCGCTGGGCGAGCAGCGGCGTCCCCATCACCGAGACGAGCGCCGCCGCGAGCCCGTCGGGGTCGGCGGGACACAGCAGGCCGGTCTGTCCGTCGGCAACGAGGTCGGTGGGGCCGCCGACGCCGACGGCGACCACCGGCAGCCCGCTCGCCTGCGCCTCGAGCACCACCTGGCCGAAGGTGTCGGTGATGCTCGCGAACAGGAAGGCATCGGCGCGC
>CAXTTD010000240.1:0-5500 GCA_964246945.1 uncultured Solirubrobacteraceae bacterium
GCGCCGCCCACCGCGTCGGCGGCGAAGTGCCCGCGCAGCTGAAGGCTGAACAGCAGCCCGAGCGAGGGGAACATGACGACGATGCCCGCGATGATCGCCGCCAGCAGGCTTACCAGGGTCGAGGTCGGGGCCGCCGCCTGGGCGAGGGTGAGTTGCGGGAGCATGATCGGGTCTTGGGCAAGCGCCCAGCCGGCGATCAGGCCGGTCACCGCGAGCGCCGCCGAGCCCCGCGCCGCGTCGTAGCGGCGGGCGGCGACGAGGGTGAGCGTGCCAAGCCCGGCGCTCGCCGAGACCACCGCGCCGACGAGCCCGGGGCCGTCGGTGAGCCGGTGGTAGATGCGGTGGGCGTCGGCGTACAGCACCGGCAGCAGCGCGGTCGCGAGCCCCCCGGCGAGCAGCGCGACGACGAGCGCTCGGGCGCGGAAGCGCGCCGCCATCTCATCGGACCCGTCACGGGCGGCGTCGGCGGCGAGGTAAACCGCCGCCATGTACGCGCACAGGAGCACCACGAGCGCCCCGAGCAGCAGACAGAACGGCGCCGTCCACACCGTCCACACGTCGGCGGCGGCGTTGCCCACCGGCACCCGGCCGAGCACGATCGCGCCGATCATCGTGCCCAGGGCGAACGGGGTGAGCACCGAGGAGAGCGAGAAGATGGTGTCGACGGCTGCCTGCTCACGCGGGCCCGACGTGCCGGCGCGCAGCGCGTAGGCGGCGCCGCGGAACACGATCCCGACGCCGGCGATGAGCAGCGGGACCGCGAGCGTGGAGGCGATCGCGCTGAACGCCCCCGGGTAGGCGGTCCAGGTGACGGTGAGCACGAAGATCAGCCACACGTGGTTGGCCTCCCACACCGGTCCCATCGAGTGGTGGGCGTGCTCGCGGATCGCCTGCCCGCGCGCACGGGCGTCCGGGCCACGGGCCGGCACCACGAGCGTCGTCAGCTGCCACAGCCCCGCGCCAAAGTCCGCGCCGCCGAGCACCACGTACAGCGCCAGCCCGGCGAGTACCGCGAGCATCGGGATCTCGTAGAGGTGCATCAGTCGACCACCGCCGGCCGGTGCGGGGCTCCCGCGCCCCCGGATGGGCCGGGTTCGCCAAGTGGCGCGGCGGCGAGCCGGCGCAGGATCCACACCGCGCCGATCGCCACCAGCACGTAGGCGGCGGCGAGCACGCCGTAGCTCACCGGCACGCTGCGGGCGTTGGTCACCGCCTGGGTGGTGGTCATCACCTTGTAGACGACCCACGGCTGGCGGCCGACCTCGGTGGTCACCCAGCCGGCGAGCAGGGCGACCACCGACAGCGGGCCGGCGGCGGCGCTCGCCAGGTAGAACCACCGCCAGCGCGGCAGCGTGCCCTGGCGCCAGCGCACGAACAGGAACAGGAATCCGAGCACCGCGATCGCCGTCCCGATGCCGACCATCGTCTGGAACGAGAAGCGGGTGATGTTGATCGGCGGGCGGTCGACCGCGGGGACGGCGTCGAGGCCCTGGACCTTGGCGTCCCAGCTGTGGAAGGCGAGGATCGAAAGCAGATGGGGGATTCCGATGCCGAACGAGATCTTCCCGCTGTGGTACCAGCCGAGGACGTGCTCGGAGGCGCCCCGGGTGGTCTTGGCGAGCCCCTCGATCGCGGCGAGCTTCGTCGGCTGCTCGGTGGCGACGTCGCGGGCCACCCAGTCGCCGATCAGCACCTGCAGCGGGGAGGCGATCGCGGCGACGGTGAACGGCACCGCGAACGCCGTGCGCTCGTAGCGGCCCCAGTGACCGCGCAGGCGGGCGATCGCGTAGGGGGCGGCGAGCAGGAAGCCGGTGACAATGTACGCGGCGACGTACATGTGGATGAGCTCGTTCCACAAAAAACGGTTGCCGAACAGCGCGGCGATCGGGTGCACGTTGACGGCGCGACCGTTAACGAGCCGGAACCCCGACGGGTGCTGCATCCACGCGTTCACCGAGATCACCATCAGCGACCCGGTGAAGCCGGTGAAGATGATGGGGAGGATCGTGAGCAGGTGCAGCCGGGGCGACAGGCGATTCCACCCGTACACGTAGACGCCGATGAAGATCGCCTCCAGGAAGAACGAGAACCCCTCGATCGCGAAGCCGAGCCCGAACACGCTGCCGAACGTCGACATGAAGCCCGGCCACAGCATCCCCATCTCGAAGGAGAGGATCGTGCCGGTGATCACGCCGATCGCGAACAGCGCGGTCATGATCCGCGTCCAGCGGCGGGCGATCGTGCGGTAGACCTCCTCACCGGAGCGCAGGTGGCGCCACTCCATGTAGGCGATCAGCGCCGGCAGCGCGACCCCGAAGCACACCAGCGGGATGTGCACCGAGAACGACAGCGACTGCATCTGGCTCGCGTCGCGCAGGTAGACGGCATGGGCGGCGATGGCGGCGAGGGGCATAGCGGGAAACGTACTGCGTGCCGGGCCCGCACGGTAGCCGTCGATTGGTGTGGGGAGCCCTAACCTGCGGTGATGAGTGACGCGCGCAGATGCTCCGCCAGCTCCGCGGCGGCCGGTGCCGCCGGCGCGTCGAGCCGGGTGAGCAGCACGAAGCGGCGGCGCAGGGGCAACCCGGCAATCCGCACGGCGTGCAGGGTCGCTGAGGCGGCGACCGCCCGGGCGGAGAGGACCGCCGGGGCGCCCTCGGCGACGACGGCGGCAATCGCGGCGGCGGTCGAGCCGACCTCGACCAGTGGAGGGGCGGCGCGCAGGCCCCGGGCTCGCAGCGCCGCGGCGAGGACGCGGCGTGAGTCCGAACCGGGATCGCGCATCACCATCGGGGTGGGCAGGAAGGCATCGAGCTCGATCGTGCGCGCGCCGCACCAGGGGTGACCGGTGGGCACCGCGACGACGACCTCGTCGTCGCACAGCGGCGTCTCGCGGAGCCCCCGAACGCCTTGCTCGTCGCTCGCGGCAGCGGCGAGCCCGATGTCGACCCGGCGCTCCCGGACGAGATCTCGGACGACTGCGGAGTTGGCCGAGACCAGCTCGAGCGTCACCCTGTGGCCGGAGCGCTCGCGGTAGGCGGCGAGCGGCGCCGCGAGCAGGAACTCCGCGATCGTGTGGCTCGCCGCGAGCCGCACCGGCGTGCGCTCCCCACGCAGGCCGTCGAGCAGCTCCTCGACGGCGTCGGCATGGGTGAGCAGCGTGCGCGCCTCGCGGTAGAGCCGCTCGCCGGCGATCGTCGCCCGCACCCCGCGCGGGGAACGCTCGAGCAGCGCCGTCCCGGCGAGCCGCTCGAGCTCGCGCATTCGCTTGGACAGCGCCGGTTGGGAGATGGACATCGCGCCGGCGGCCCGCCCGAGGCTCCCGAGCTCGATCGCCAGGCACAGCCCGCGGAGCTCCGTGAGATCGATCGGGCGCAGCCGCGCAGCCATAACCTCAGGTTAGCCTCTGAACTCACCCCTCGACTTCGCTTCCGTCGCCGGACCACAGCGTGTGGAACGCGCCGTCACGGTCGAGCCGCCGGTAGGTGTGGGCGCCGAACAGATCGCGCAGGCCCTGGATGAGCGACGCCGGGCCGCGGGCCCGGCGGTAGCCGTCGTAGTAGGCCAGTGACGAGGAGAACGCCGGCGTGGGGATGCCGAGCTCGGCGGCGCGGGCGACGACCCGGCGCCACGGGTCCTGGGCCTGTTCGAGGGCGTCGGCGAAGAAGTCGGCAACCATCAGGTTGTCGAGCCCCGGCTCGTCGTCATAGGCCCCGCGGATGCGGTCCAGGAAGCGGGCGCGGATGATGCAGCCCCCGCGCCAGATCGTCGCCATCGACCCGAGGTCGATGTCCCAGCCCTCGTCGTCGGCGGCGGCCGCCATCTGGGCGAACCCCTGGGCGTAGGAGACGATCTTCGAGGCGTAGAGCGCATGTTCGAGGTCGTGGGCGAGTTCCTCATCGCCCGAGCGCGGCGCGTCGGCGTCGGGGCCGCGCAGCACGTTCGCCGCGTGGGTGCGCTCGTCGACCAGCGAGGACAGCGCCCGCGCGAACACCGCCTCGGTGATGCCGGTGAGCGGCACGCCGAGCTCCAGCGCGTTCTGGGCGGTCCAGCGGCCGGTGCCCTTCTGGCCGGCGGAGTCGAGGATGACGTCGACCAGTGGCTGCCCGGTGCGCTCGTCGGTCTTGGCGAGCACCCGCGCAGTGATCTCGATGAGGAACGACTCGAGCTCGGTCTCGTTCCAGCCCCGGAACCGCTGCGCGATCTCCGGGACCTCGAGGCCGCAGCCATGGCGCAGCAGGTCGTAGCTCTCGGAGATGAGCTGCATGTCGGCATACTCGATGCCGTTGTGGACCATCTTCACGTAGTGCCCAGCGCCGTCGGCGCCGACGTAGGTGCAGCACGGCGTGCCCTCGACGTCGGCCGCGATCGCCTCGAGGATCGCCTTCACCGACTCGTCGTAGGGCGCCCGGTCGCCGCCGGGCATGATGCTCGGGCCGTTGAGCGCGCCCTCCTCACCGCCCGAGACGCCGACCCCCAGGAAGTGGATGTCGCGTTCGGCGAGCGCAGCGTGACGACGCTGGGTGTCACGGAAGTTGGCGTTGCCACCGTCGATGAGCACGTCGCCCGCGTCGAGGTGCTGGGCGATGTCGTCGATCACCGCGTCGGTGGCCGGCCCCGCCTGGACCATCGACATGAGCACCCGCGGGCGCGCGAGCGCCCCCACCCACGCTTCGGTTGATTCGCGGCCGGAGATCGGCCCCTCGGTGCCGTGCTGCTCGAGGAACGCGGTCATCCGGCTCGTGGTGCGGTTGTGGACGACGACCGGGATGTCGTGGTGGGCGACGTTGCGCGCGAGGTTCGCGCCCATCGTCGCCAGGCCGGTGAGGCCGAAGTGGGTGTCGCTGTCGTTGGGCATGGTGCCGAAACTACCCCGCCGCGGCGCGGGACTCGACCGTGGATCGCGCTCATCCGCGCGGGCGAGGGGACGTGCCTCTAGTGGATGCACCGGTGGCCGAGAAGGCGCGTGGCCTCGGCGTCAGCGGCGGGGCTCGGCGGCGTCCGCGAACCCGGTGAGGACCTCGGCGTTGGTGTGGCTCTCCGCGCACGCGCGCGTCCATACGCCCGCGAGCCGCTCCAGCTCCGGGCGGCTCGCGGTGGGCGCCACCGCGCCGGTGAGAGTGAGCCGGGCGGCGTCCGAGAGCCCCTTCAGAGGGCGCCCGAGGCGGCGTCCGTCCGGGCCGTAGGCGGTGACGGTCCAGCCCATCAGCTCGGGTGCCGCGACGAAGCCGAACGTCAGTCCGCCCTCGGCCATGAGCTCGGCGGGCGCCACGAGCGGGGGCTGGCGCAGCACGATCTCGCGGAAGCGACCCACGCTGCGCGAGGCTACCGGGACGAAGGTGGTGCGGCGCCGGCGCGGGTCAGCTCGCGGCGTGCAGCCGGGCCGCGAGCTGGGCCGCCGCCTGCGCCATCTCGGGCGGGGCGAGCACCTCCCAGTCGGGACCGAGGGTCGCCATCCATACCAGGAAGCTCTCCCGCCACGGCCCGCGCGTGGTGACGA
>CAXTTD010000241.1:0-5484 GCA_964246945.1 uncultured Solirubrobacteraceae bacterium
GGCGGCGAGCTCGACGAGCGCCGCATCGAGGGTGACGAGCAGCTGCAGCGCCGCTGCCCGCGGTCGGCCCTCCGTGAGGTCGAGCCGCGCGCGCAGCACGAGCCCCTCGCACACGAGCTCCGGGCGGCGTCCGGCAAGCAGTGCGGCGAGGCCTGCCTCGGACGGAGAGCCCCGCCTGCGGGGTCCGGTCGAACCCCGCTCACCGTGCCGGACGGACGCGCCGAGGTCCCGGGCCTCGGTGAAGCGTCCCGCCGCGAGCGCGTTCCCGTCGCCAAACCCGGCCCGGGCGGCGATGAGCCGCCCCCGCGCCACCGGGGCGAGCGCCGGGTCGGTGGTCGCGAGCCGGTGGGCGTGGAGCAGCCGGGCGAGCGCGGCGAGGGCGAGGTCGAGCTCCGGGGCGCCGGTTCGGGCGAGCCACGCTCGTGCCGCGGCGGCGTCCGCGTGCGCTCCGGCATTGATCATGGTGGCGCGGCCGACACTCACCGGCGGAGCGCCCGGGTCCTCGGTGAGCGCCGGGTGGCGCGCGAACCGCGTGGATCGCCCACGCCGAGCCGCGTCGAGGGTGAGGGTGACTACCACGTGCGTGATGCCCTCCGTGCCCGGGCCGTCGCGCAGCACGTAGCGCCCGTCGGCGGGGCCGAGCGGCCACGGGACTTCGACCTCGACGAAACCGAACGGCGCCCCACCCCGGGCGGCCGCGACGGGCACCGGGGTCAGTGGCGCGAGGCGGAGTCGCGGATCGCGTACTTGCTCGGGGTGACCGGCACGGTCGGCTCGGGAATCTGGCTGATGCGGTCGATGAGCTTGGTCCACTGACTCGGGCGCAGGTAGGAGCGCACGACGTCCGAGAGCTTGCGGTTGGCGCCGTAGGCGGGCACGTAGGTGACCTGTATGCGGTTCTGGTGGTCGGGCAGGGCGAGGGCGTTGCTCGCGCCCTTGAAGCGGGTGTCGCTCACGATGTTCGCCGGCGCCATCGCCCCCTGCAGGGAGAGCAGGCGCCGGACAGTGATCTGGGTGATCGAGCCGGGCCCCTGGTGGCCGAGGATCGAGATGCCGTTGATCGCCGAGATGTCCATGCTCTCCCCGGTGCGCCCGGCCTCGTCGACCCCGGTGGTGCCGCGCGGGCTCGCGTCGCAGGCGAGGCCGGAGATCGTGGGATCGAGGCCGGAGGCGGACAGATACTCGATCGCGGCGAGGATCCGCCGGTCGATGATCCCGGCCTGGATGTCGCGGCGGCCGCAGTTGTAGATGCGGACGTGCGGGTCGGTGAGCACCCGCGCGGTGAGCTGCGCCTTGGACATGAGCAGCACCTGGCCGATGGTCGGGTTGCGCGCGCCCGCGCCGTAGAACGGGTCGATGTCGTTCGCGCGGTAGATGGCGGTCGCCTGCAGCAGCTTCCAACCGTCGAGGATCGGCTTGGGATCGATGTGGGGCGCGCCCTTGCCGGCGGGCTGAATCGCGAACGTGAGATGGGAGGCGACGCCCTGGCTCGGGCGCCCAACACGGCCGAGGATCGTGCCCGCGATCACGATCGAGCCGACCCGCAGCCGCTGCAGGGTGTACTGACCTCGCGCAAGGTGCAGGGTGTCAGCGAAGTAGTCGTCGAAGCTCGAGATCGGATCCGTGGTGTGCTGCAGCTGCAGGTTGCCGCCGGCGGCGTAGGAGGCGCTGCGCGCCGGTCGTGCGAACAGCCGCTCCTTGACCATCGGGGCCGCCGGCGTGCTCACGGTCGTCGACCCGGAGCGGCGGGCGTGCACGCGTGCGGCCGGCGACCCGCCGCGACCGGCTGCGGGGGTGCGCTTCACGGCCGCCCGGTTCTCAGCGGTGAGCGCTCGGTTCACCGCGGCGGTGCTGAGCCGCGGCGACGTCCGCGACGTGGTCTGGCGCCCGGCGGTCGCCGCCGTGCGCGGGGGCGTCACCTTCGGGGTCGCCAGCTCGGAGGCGATGTCCCGGTGGGTGATCCGCACCGGCCTGGGCGAGGCGAAGCGGCGAGAGATCGTGCCCAGCTGGGAGTAGGTGTAGACGTTGCCGGTCGAGTCCTGGAGCTCGATGTAATTGCCTAGCGTCGCGGAGTGGCCGAGCTTGATGATCTTGCCGTCGTTGACCGCGATCACCGGGGCGCCGCGCTTGGCGAAGATGTCGGTGTCGGTGGCGGCGCCCGAGTCGACCGTGTCGGCGGCGTTGGAGCCACGGATCGCGCGGGCACGACGGCTGATCGCGCTCTCGTCGGCGTACTTGGCCGGCGCCGCCACCGGGAAGTGGCCCTGCACGAGGCCGGTGAGCGCCCCGATCAGCTGCGAGGGCATCCCGCCGAGCAGCTTGGCCCGCAGCAGCACCGACTGCACGTACCAATCGGCGTGGTTGTAGGCGAAGATCGCCCGCGAGAGGTTCTGGGAGGCCCCGGCGGCATGCAGGTAGCGGGCCGCAGTGAAGATCGCGTCGACCGGGTTGTATGGATCGGCGACGCCGTCGCCGTTGGCGTCGACGCCCCAGCGCTTCCAGGTCGAGGGCAGGAACTGCATCCAGCCCACGGCGCCGGCGCTCGACACCGACAGGTTGCGTCCGTAGTCGGTCTCGATCTGGTTGACCGCCGCGAGCACCTCCCACGGGACCTGATACTCGATGCCCGCCGCCTGGTAGATCGGCAGCAGGAACGGCGGGATCTGGAAGGAGTCGATGAAGAAGTTGGGTACGCCCACCGACGGCGCGCCCGGTAGCGAGACCGAGTACGTCGGGTTGCGCGCGCTGGGAACACCGCGACCGCTCGGCAGCCGGGTCGTCGTCGTGCCGGTGCGAGCGGTCGACTTCGGCTCACCGGTCGCCGCCTGCGGACGCGCGTGGGTGGCGGGGGTCGCCGCTTGGGACTTCCGCTCGGCACGCGCGGACCCCGGCAGCGCCCGGCGGGTGCGGGTCTTTGTCCCGGCGCTCGTCTTCCGGTGCGTCGTGCTCGGGGTGGTCGTGGTAGCGGTCTTCGACGAGGTGGTCGGCGGGGTCGTTGCAGTGCTCGTCGTCACCGGCGTCGGCGAGGAGGCTGAGGTGGTGGTCGAGGTTGAGGTCGAGGTCGCCGTCGCCGAGCTCGAGGTGGTGGGCGAGGTCGTCGAGGCGCCCGTGGTCGTGCTCGAGGTCGTCGAGGCGGCCGTGGTCGACGTGGCAGAGGTCGTCGAGGTCGTCGCCGCCGTGCACGAGTCGGTGAGCGTGACGACGCCGAGGTCGATCGATCCCGGCGCCACCTCGCGGCTTGCGACCAGCGCCGCGAGCAGTCCGCTCTGGCTGGTCGTGCCTGCGGGGACGTCGATCCCTGGGTACTGGGTCGTCGCGCCGGTGAGCGTGTCGCGCGAGGAGATGGTGCAGGTATCCGCGTGCGCCACCGAGCTACCCGCGAGGACGAGCGCTGCGCCCGCTGCGAGCGACAAGATGAGTACGCGCAGATGGGACCGGATCACTGCGCTCGTGCTCCTCTGATGGGCCTGGACTGACGTTCCTGGGGCATCGTGGTACGGCAGTCCGACTATGACCTGCCGGCGGGCACGCTACACGTCGCTCCGGAGCTTTGCAATTTGGAACCATCGATTGCGCGCGGTCGGCAACGCCCTAAGCGTCAAGCTCAGGTTGAGATATGCGTGGGCTGCGTGGTCGGTGCGGCGATCGGGTACACCTGCCGGCATGCCCGACGACGAGACGACGTTCAAGGGGCGGGTCACCCGCCAGGGCGAGGAGGCGATCGGCCGAATCGCACAGGAGCTGCTCGAGAGCCCGGTCGTGTCGGGCGCGCTCACCGCGGCGTTCGAGACGCGCGAGCGCGCGATGCGGGCCCAGGAGCTCGCGATGGGGGCGCTCAACCTTCCGTCGGCCGCCGACCTCGAGCGGCTCACCCGACGGGTGCGGAGCGTCTCCCAGCGCCTAGAGGGGATCGAGGATGGGCTCGACCGCATCGACGAGCGCCTGCCGCGCCCGGCGGCCACCTCGGGGCTTGAGGATCGGCTCACCCGGATCGAGGCGCTGCTCGAGCGACTCGAGACCGAGCGGGCCGCCGCTCCCGCACCCGAGGCCGCCCCGACGTCCAAGGCCCCCGCGGCGTCGCGCCGGCCGGCCGCCCGGTCGGACTCCGCGCGCTCGACTGCCGTGTCCCGGGCCACGAGCGCGGCCAAGCGCAGCGGAAGTTCGCGCTCCGGCGGCTCGCGCAGCCGTAAGCCCGCCGGCGGCTGAGTGGTCGGTGTCGCCCGTCCTCGACGCCTCGCGACTCACTACTCCGCGTTCGGGCAGGACCGGTGACCGATCGGGTCAGCCCTCGCCGGCAGCGACCCGTGAGAGGTTGTGCAGCATCAGCGTGATCACCGGGCCGTAGGCGAGCGCCACGGCCGTCTCGATCGGCCCGCGGGCGGTGATCTCGATCGCGACCTGGCCGGCGTCCACCCGGTGGCGCATCCGCACCGGGCCTACCTGCCACTCCCAGGCGCGCCCGGGATCGACCGCGAGGATCCGGACCGGGACCGGCAGCACCCCGGCGAGGCGCACGTACCCGCGCGCGCCGGCTCGGACTTCCGGCTCGCCCAGCCCGTGGGCGCCGCGCACGTGTGGCGCCCAGCGGTGCCATTCCCGCGGTCGGGCGAACAAGCGCCACGCGGTCGGGGCCGGCGCGGGGCAGGGAGCGCGGAACGAGCGGATGGGCCCCAGCTACCCGCGCTGCAGCGCGCCCACCGCGAGCTCGCCGAGCCGCTCCTGCGCCGCTACGAGCGTCCCGTCGTCGATCCGCTCTCGGGCGTCGAGCAGGATGTCGGAGACGATGAGCAGCGCGCCGGTGGCGACCCCCCGCGCGGCGCCGAGGGCGAACAGCGTCGCCGCCTCCATCTCGACGACGCCCGCGCCCGCCGCCGTCCACGCCGCCTGGCCACCCTCGCGGGGGTCGTAGAAGAGGTCGGTGCTCGCCGCGAGCACCTCGCGCAGGCCTGCCGTTCGCAGGGCCGCGAGCAGCTCGGGTGAGCCCGTCGCACGCTCGCCGGCGCCGAGCGCGCGGCTCGTCCCGTCGAGCGCCAGCGCGCCGTTGACGAGCACGATCTCGCCGAGCTCGAGCCCCGGTGCGATCGCGCCGCAGGTCCCGACCCGCAGCAGCGTGCGGGCGCCGAGCTCGACGAGCTCGGAGATGACGATTGCGGCGCTCGGCCCGCCCATCCCGGTGGCCTGAACGGGAAGCGGCTCGCCGGCGAGCAGCGCCTCACCGCTGTACCCCCACAGCCCGCGGTTGTGGTTGAACATCCGCGGGGCGCGCAACAGTGTCTGAGCGAGCGCGAGGGCGCGGCCCGGATCCCCGGGCAGCAGCACCCTATCGGCGAGGGGCGCGGTGGGGTGCAGGTGGATCGGCACGGGCGCGAGCGTAGCCGCGGGTCGCTGCGGGTTGCGGGGGTCGCGGCGGGCCCGACCCCTCCGCGCGGGTGGAGATCCGGGTGCGATCCGGGAGCGATCCCCGGTGCTGCGCTGCATGCGTCC
>CAXTTD010000242.1:0-5479 GCA_964246945.1 uncultured Solirubrobacteraceae bacterium
CGCTGCCCGTGTCACAGATCCAGACCCAAATGCACCAAGTTCGTCACGATCCCGCAGGTCGCCGGGCTCTTGGCCGGCCTGGCCGCTGCGGTGTAGGCGCATCATGCGCCGCATCTGACGCAAGTCGCTCGAGGGACCGCGAGACCTCGTGCGCGTCTTCGCCGTGGTCGAGCGTGGGCGAGCGGATTGCGGGGTGTGCGCACCGGTCGGGGCGGGTGAGCTCAGACCCACCCGCCCTGTCGGCGCGAGCGTCCGCCTGGGCTAGCCCAGGTCGAAGCGGTCCGCGTGCATGACCTTCGAGAACGCCTTCGCGAAGTCCCGCACGAACTTCACCTGGCCGTCGCTCGAGGCGTACACCTCGGCGACCGCGCGCAGCTCGGCGTTGGCGGCGAACACCAGGTCGACCCGGGTACCGGTCCACTCACCCTGCGGCCCGGCGCCCTTGTAGTGCGGACCCTCGGCGGTCCAGGTCGTCGCCATGTCGAGCAGGTTGACGAACCAGTCGTTCCTGAGCACGCCCTTCTGGTCGGTGAACACCCCCAGCGACGAGTTGTCGGAGCTGACGCCGAGGACCCGCAGGCCGCCGATGAGCACCGTCAGCTCGGGCGCGGTGAGGCCCAGCAGGCTGGCCCGGTCGATGAGGTGATGCTCCAGGGGGAGCTGGCTCGGCGCGCCCGAGTCGTAGTTGCGGAAGCCGTCGTAGAACGGCTCCAGGTAGCCGAAGGACTCGACGTCCGTCTGCTCCTGGCTCGCATCGACGCGGCCCGGCAGAAACTCGACCTCGACCGGGGTACCGCCGTCGGCCGCCGCCTTCTCGACCGCCGCGACCCCTCCCAGGACGATCAGGTCGGCGATCGAGACCGACCCGCCGCCCTCCCCGAAGGTCCCCTTGATGTCCTCAAGCGTGGCGAGCACCTTGGCCAGCTGCGCGGGGTTGTTGACCGCCCAGCTCCGCTGCGGCTCGAGGCGGACGTGAGCGCCGTTGGCGCCGCCGCGCATGTCCGTGCTGCGGAAGGTCGAACCGGCCGCCCAGGCGGCGGAGACGAGCTCCGACACGGTAAGCCCCGAATCGAGGATCTGTTGTTTGAGGCTTGCGATGTCCGGCGTCGACAGCGTCTGCGCCGGGGCGTGGGGCAGCGGATCCTGCCACAGGAAGGTCTCCTCGGGTACCTCGGGACCGAGGTACCGGGAGACTGGACCGAGATCGCGGTGGGTGAGCTTGTACCACGCCTTCGCGAACGCGTCGGCGAGCTCGTCGGGGTGCTCCAGCCAGCGGCGGGTGACGGCGCCGAACTCGGGGTCCTCCCGCATCGCGATGTCGGTGACGAGCATCGTCGGCTTGCGCGGCGGGCTGTCCGGGGCGGGGCCGGGGATGATCGCCCCGGCGCCGGAGGCCACGAACTGGTTCGCGCCGGCCGGGGACTTCTCGAGCTCCCACTCGAACCCGTACAGGTTCTCCAGATAGTTGTTCGACCACTGGGTCGGCGTGGTCGTCCAGGTGACCTCGATGCCGGAGGTGATCGCGTCCGCGAGGCCGCCGGAACCGTAGGAGCTCTTCCAGCCGAGGCCGACCTGCTCAAGCGGCGCGGCATCGGGCTCGAAGCCGACGTGATCGTCGGGGTTCGCCGCGCCGTGGGTCTTACCGAAGGTGTGGCCGCCGACTATCAGGGCCGCGGTCTCCTCGACGTTCATCGCCATCCGCGCGAACGTCTCCTTGATGTCACGGGCGGCACCGAGCACGTCGGCCTCGCCGTTGGGGCCCTCCGGGTTCACGTAGATGAGGCCCATCTCGGAGGCGCCGAGCGGCTTCTCCAGATCACGGTCGCCGCTGTAGCGCTGCTGGTTGGTGACCCACTCGGTCTCAGAGCCCCAGTAGACGGAGGTGTCCGGTGTCCACTCGTCGACGCGGCCGCCGCCGAACCCGAAGGTCGTGCCGCCCATCGACTCGATCGCCACGTTGCCGGCAAGGACGATCAGATCGCCCCAGGACAGCGCCTTGCCGTACTTCTGCTTGACCGGCCACAGCAGGCGGCGGGCCTTGTCGACGTTGGCGTTGTCCGGCCACGAGTTGAGTGGCGCGAAGCGCTGCTGGCCGTGACCGGCGCCGCCGCGGCCATCGAAGACCCGGTAGGTGCCTGCGGAGTGCCAGGCCATGCGGATCATGAGTCCGCCGTAGTGGCCGAAGTCGGCGGGCCACCACTCCTGGGAGTCGGTCATCACGGCTTCGACGTCGGCCTTGACGGCAGGGAGGTCGAGCGCTGAGAACGCGGCCGCGTAGTCGAAGTCCGGGTCCGGGTTCGCCTGGGGCGTGTTGCGATACAGAATCTGCAGGTTCAGGGCCTGCGGCCACCATTCCTGGTTGGCGTTGCCCTCGACCGGAGGGATGCGGCCATGGTCAACCGGGCACTCGCCCTGGACCTCGGAGGCCTGCGGCTCGTCCATCTGGCCGACGACGGCATCGGGCTCTTGTGCGTCAGACACGGGCGTCCTTTCTGTGTAGGGATGTGGAGTGGTCGGTACGACACTGAGGGCAGAGGCCCCAGAAGATGACCTCGGCCTCGTCGATCAGATATCCGTGATCCTCGGATGCGCTGAGACAGGGCGCGGCGCCGACGGCACAGTCGACGTCGGCGACCGTGCCACAGGTGCGACAGACCACGTGGTGATGGTTGTCGCCGACGCGCGCCTCGTAGCGTGCAACCGAGCCCTGGGGCTGGATCCGCCGCAGCAGACCGGCCCCGGTGAGGGCGGCCAACACGTCGTACACGGCCTGGTGGCTCACCTCGGGCAGCGCCTCGCGGACGTGATCGATGAGCGCGTGCGTGTCGGCGTGGGGGTGGCGGTGCACCGCTTCGAGCACCGCGATCCGCGGGCGGGTGACCCGCAGGTCGTGGCTGCGTAGGAGCTCCTCCACCGGACTCGAGCCTAGTTGCTTTTCTTTACTGAGTCAAGTTGAGGGCGCCGCGGTCAACCGATGGGACCTGGCGCGGCGCACCGGGTAGGAGGACGGAGCGGCGCGACCCGCGGCGACACCGTTCGCTCGACTGCTCAAGGAGATTCCCGATGGCTGACAACGCCGGATTGCCGGATCTGACCGGAAAGATCGCGGTCGTGACCGGGGCGGCGCGGGGCATCGGTCGCGCCGCGGCGACCGCCCTCGCCGGGGCAGGTGCCGACGTGGTCGGAATCGACATCGCGGTGTCGGCGAGCCCCATTCTCGACTATGCCCCTGCGACCGCCGCTGACCTCGTCGAGACGGGACGCCGGGTGCAGGCCGACGGGCGTCGGTGGCTGGCGAAGACGGTGGATCAGCGCGACGGCGTCGCCGTGCGCACCGCGGCGCAGGAGATCGAGCGGGAGTGGGGCGGCGTGGACATCGTGTTCGCGAACGCCGGGATCCAGGCGTTCAAGCCGTTGCTGGAGATGGAGGACGCCGACTGGTATGACCAGATCGACGTCAACCTCAACGGCACCGCAAACGTGGTGCGGGGGTTCGCGCCGCTGCTGGTGCGACGCGGTGGAGGAAGGATCATCATCACCTCCTCCACCCAGGGCCAGCACGGCACCAAGTTCGGCTCCGCGTACTCGGCATCCAAGTGGGGGCTGCTGGGCCTGATGAAGTCGGCGGCGCTCGAGTTCGGGGAGCACGGCATCACCGTCAACGCGGTGATCCCGGGGCTGATCGACACCGTGCTGACCCGCCATGAGGATCGCTACGCGCAGGCTCTCGCCGAAGCCGGTCAGACGCCGAGCGGCGATCCCGCGCAGGACGAGCCGGCGGCGATCGAGGCGCTGAGGACCAAGTCGCCGCTCGGGGTGCCCTGGCTCGAGCCGGAGGATGTCGCTCCGCTGGTCGCGTTCCTCGCCTCCGACGCGGCCCGGATGGTGAGCGGCACCGCCTTTGCCGCCACCGGCGGCGACAGCGCTCACGTCACCAGCTGATACTGACGGTCAGTGACGGTCAGTGCTCACATCCCCGGGCGAGGGGGGGTGAAAACCGGTCGCCTCGCGCCTACTGGGAGGATGCACCCATCTCACACAGACGACCCGATCGACGGCTTCACCCTGGAGCTGCTGCGCGCGGGCGACATGCTGATCGGTCCCGCTGACGAGCTCGCCGAAGCCGTCCCTCCTGACACCTACCCCGGAGAGAGCTCCGGGGACGCAGTGCTGCAGATGATCAGCGGCACCATCCGCAGCTTCTTGGTCGGCGCAGACGCCGCTGAGGTCGAGCGCGCCACCGAGCTGATGGCGGGCGCGGTCGAGCGGGTCATCGAGCACCTCCGGCTGGCCCTGGGGCACCGTAGGCGGATGGATGCCGACCGAGAGGCCCGTCCGGGTGACGACTCCCCTGCGGTCGCGCGAGTCTCCGGTGACGCGCCAGGCGAGCCTCGACCCGAGACGGCGGGACCGGTCGACCCGGCGGGACCGCTCGACCCGCGTGGCGACCTCGCGACCGAGCTGCTCGAGTGCGGTGGGGTTCTCAGTCAGCTGATCGCCGGCATGGCCGAGTACGAGGCGTCCGGGCAGGCGCCGCCCGATGCTGCGCCGATCCCCGAGGTGGCGCACGCGCTGGTGCGGGAGGTCCTCGTCGACATTCGCGAGCGCCACCCAGCGCGGGACCTCGCCGTTGCCGCGCAGATCGTCCGCGAGGCTACCGAGGGGATCGCCAACGACATCTATGTCGTGGAGCCCGAGTCGAACTGAGGAGCGAAGTCGACGCCGTGCGCGGACACCTGGGTCACGGCTCATAGATGCGCAGCGGGGTGCACGCGGCCAAGCGGTCGAAGTCGGCGTCGGCGTGCAGCACCGGCGCGCCGGCCCGAACGCAGGGCGCGGCGATCAGGCAGTCGAGCGTCTTGCGGATGGTCACGCCATGGCGTCGCGCCGTGCGGTACAGCTGGGCCGCCAGCGAGAAGTGCTCCACCGACTCCAGGCGCAGGATCGGATAGGCCCGCAGGTGTCGTTCGACCGTCGCTGCCTCGACGTCATCCCGCAGGCCCTGCAGGATCTCGGTGAGCACGATGTCGGTGAGCGCGACTGCCTGTCCGGTCTCGATGAGGCCGATACACACGCGCGCCTGCGCGGAATCGACGCCGTTGAGGACGTCGATCCAGACGCTGGTGTCGACGACGATCACGAGACGCCGCGACCGCTGCGCGACGCGCCCAGGTCGCCGTCCCAGTGCACCTTTCCCCGGAGATCGAGCAGGTCGCGCCGCCGCTGACGCGCGACGAGCTCGCGCAGCGCGTAGTCGACGGTCTCGCGCTTGGTGGACAGTCCGGTCAGGCGGCGGGCCTCGGCCAGCAGCTCGTCGTTGATCTCGATGTTGGTCCGCATACACATGAGAATACCCATCACGATGTGTAGAACGTCTGCCACACCCCGCGACGCATGTGAGCTCGGCCCCCGTCGCACGCCTGCCTAGTGTCCCAATCGGGGAATTCGTGAGTGCTCTCGCGAGTGATTGGGCGTGGTT
>CAXTTD010000243.1:0-5478 GCA_964246945.1 uncultured Solirubrobacteraceae bacterium
GCGACCTGAGCCGCGAAAGCCGGACGCTACACAACACCCGGTGCTCTTTGGCGCGCGAGGACGAACTGGGGCCGCCGATGCCGCGCGCAAGGACGCGGAGCCGCAACGCCCGCGACGACCATCTCTACTGGCTCTCAAATTGCGCCGCGGCTCGCTCGGCAAGGGCAACGACGGTCGCCTGGGTGTTGGCGCGGGGGATGGTTGGCATCACGGAGGCATCGACGACGCGCAGGCCCTGGCAACCATGGACCTCGAGCAGCGGACTGACGACGGCACCGTTGCTGGTTCCCATGCGAGCGGTGCCCACCGGGTGCTGGTAGCTGGCGGCGCTCTCGGCGATGAACTGGTCAAGCGGGTCTGTGTCGTCGGCATCCACGGGCGTCAGCAGCGCATCGAGGTGTGCTCCGAGCGTTTCGGTCTGAAAAAGTTGCAGTGCGGTGCGGATGCCGGCGCGCATGATGCGGAGGTCGGCCCCGTCGGCGAGATAGCGGGGGTTGATGAGAGGCGGGTCCGCGGGGCGGTTTGAGCGCAGGGTGATCTCGCCAACGCTCTCCGGGGTCATTAGGCCCACCAAGCACATGACCGTCGGCATCGGCAGGAACGCCGGCGCGGCATCTGCACCCCGGACCGCCACGCAGAGATGAACGTGTGGCCCGGGGGTCTCGACTTCCGGGTCGTCGACGCTGATGGCGGCCAGACCGTCACCGAAACCGGCGAGCGGTCCGAGGCGCAGGAGCTCGTAGGCCGCTCGCCCCCCATCCCCAGGCGCCGCGTCCTTCGGCATCGACCACATCAAGGGGACGACCGGGTGATCACGCAGGCACTTCCCTACCGCCGGCAGATCACGAACGACGGGAATACCGAGGTCTCTGAGGTGCTCAGCGGGCCCGATGCCAGAGAGCATGAGCAGCTGAGGGGTGCGGACGGCCCCCGCACAGAGGACGACGGAACGACGAGCCTCCAGCGTGCGCCCGGTGTCGACAGTCACTCCCTTGGCCCGGAGGCCGTCGAAGTTGACCTTGTCGACGCGGCAGTCGGCGACGACCGTCAGGTTTGCGCGCCCAGCCGCCGTCTGCAGATAGCCGTCAACGACGCTGTGACGCGTCCCGCAGCGGATGTTGCTGGCGGCCACGCCGAAGCCCTCTCGCCGCTCTCCGCTGAGATCGCGGTTCGCGGCCCACCCAAGCTCGACCCCGGCCTGCGCGAAGGCCACCGTCAGCGGGTGCAAATGATGGGGCGTCGTGACCGCCATGGGGCCTG
This sequence comes from uncultured Solirubrobacteraceae bacterium, assembly GCA_964246945.1. Taxonomy (GTDB): domain Bacteria; phylum Actinomycetota; class Thermoleophilia; order Solirubrobacterales; family Solirubrobacteraceae; genus Palsa-465. The sequence goes on from CAXTTD010000243.1 coordinate 1,261, forward strand.
CACCGCCGTGGTGCTCGCTCTCGCCGAACTCGTGACTCTCGATGCCCCTGATGTAGGGCGCCAGCGCCTCCCAGCCCCAGCCCTCAGCACCTTGACGTACCCAGGCGTCGAGATCCTCCCGATGCGGCTGCAGCCACCACATTCCATTGACGCTGCTGCTGCCGCCAAGGCCTCGGCCGGTGAAGACATCAACCGTTCGGCCGCCCAGCGCCTGCTGCTCGACCGTCGGATCGTGATATGTCGAAGGCCCGCCCCACAGGTCAAACGTGTCACCGGGCACCTGAATCGCCGCGGCGTCGTTCAAACCCCCCGCCTCCAGCAGCAAGACCGAACACGTGGGATCCTCAGAGAGGCGAGCGGCGAGGGCGCACCCAGCACTTCCCGCTCCCACGACGATGTAATCCACGGTGGGCGGGGCGTCGGCGACCGCTGACACTTGCTGCGGAAGGCGCGCGGACACGTCTTTGGAAGCGCTCACGAAAGCCGTTCGGGCGGGAAGGCCGCGCGAGTGACGGCCGCAGCAGGCCGCCTCGCGCGTTCGCCGCAAGACCGCTTCGGCGTATAGACCCATGACGCTTTGGTTTGACTCATGGCGGGCGACCGTAGCGGCGCCGCGCATCCTTATCCTGGCCTCATGAGGGCCAGTCAGCGCGCCTTGGCACGTGTCACGAGGGCCTAGGATCCGCCGCGCTTGGGACGGCTCGATCCAGCGTCAATGGCAACCAAGTTAACGCGGTGTACCGCGGCGCGTGGGCGTCGTGCGGCTCGTGCAGGGACGCTGAAAGCCTACGCGCGCCGCTACCTGTGTCTTTTTCAGTCGCATTTTTGGCGAGCTGACGCTGCCCAAGCCGGTAGACGCCAGCTACGTCGTCCGCTGACTCGTTCAGGAAGGGCGCGCTGTTGCGCTTGCCACGCGCTCGAGTAACACCCGACGGCAGCCTCGCCGACCGAAGTGAGATTGGCGCTCTGCCGCAGCTTGCGTTGGCTGGGCGTACCCGCGCTCGTGTTGAGGCGCCTAACGCTCCGACTGAGGACAAGATCCAGAATCAGACGCGTTAGACAGATCAGTCGCGATCTGTCAGATTTGTCTAGATGGCTTCCCTTTCAACGCTCACCACGAGTTCGTCGCGTGCGGCCATCACCCGTTCGTCTTTGAGCCGCAGTGGACTCGCCGAGATGGGGGCGTTTGGCTACCGCCGGGCGAGCATGGAGGGCGTGGCTCGTCGGGCCGGCGTCTCTCGCGCCACGGTCTACGCTCATTGGCGCAGCAAGCAAGAGCTCTTCCGCGGCCTCGTGCAGGAGCTGCACGATGAACATGTGCGGGCGATGGAGGCAGCATCCGACAGGTCCGACCTCCACTTCGAGGAGCGGATGCTCGCTGTCCTCGAGGCTCGGTTCTTGCGTTTCGTCGAGCTGGTCGCCGAATCACCCCATGCCATTGAGTTTTATGACCTGCATGGTCGGCTCTGTGGCGATATCGCTCAGGCCTCGCAGAAGCGCTCAGAGGAAGTCCTCGCTCGCCTGTTGCGCGAGGCGGTCGCGGCGGGCGAAGCCGACCTTGCTGCGACCGGGCTGAGCCCGGCGCAGGTGGCCGGGGTGCTCTTCGCGTGCGCCCACGGCGCCAAGGGCGAAGACCCCTCGCAGGTCACGCCCGAGGACTTCCGTCTGCGCCTCGCCCAGACCATACGGGTGGTGGGCGCTGGCCTGCTTGCGCCGGGCACTCGGAACGGCAGGAAGTGACCGGGCGATGCTGACGCGCGACAAGGTGGCGGTCGTCACCGGCGCTGCGAGCGGTATCGGTCGGGCTCTTGCCCGCGAGCTGTCGCGGCGGGGATGTCGATTGGTCCTTGCCGATCTCGACGGCGATCGACTCACGGCGGCGGCGGCTGTGTGCGAAGGACCCACTCTGACCGCCGTCTGCGATGTCAGCGATCACGCCGCGGTGGAAACGCTCGCTGATCGCGCATGGGAGCGCTACGGAACGGTCGACGCCGTCTTCAACAACGCGGGCGTCGCCGCAACCGGACCGCTACTGCAATCCCGAGGCGAGGACTTCGATTGGCTGCTCCGCGTCAACGTCCTCGGCGTCTACAACGGCTGCACCGTCTTCGGTCGCCGCCTGGCCGCGCGGGACGAGCCCGGGTGGATCGTCAACACCGCCTCCGAGCACGCACTCGGCTTTGCTCACGCCGGGCAGGGCCTCTACACCACCACCAAACACGCCGTACTCGGGTTCTCCGACGTGCTGCGCCACGAGCTGCCCGATCACGTGGGCGTGAGCGTCTTCTGCCCCGGCCTCGTCCAGAGTGATCTGTGGGACGCCGGCCGGACGCGGCCGCACCGCGCCGATGACAACTCCGAGGCCAGGGCGCTCGGACAGCGCATCATGATGGCGGGCATGCCCGCGGACGAGGCCGTCAAGCGAGCGCTCGACGGGATCGAGGCTGAGCAGTTCTTCGTGGTCACCCACCCCAGCTCGCGGGCGATCGCCGACCGACGCCACACGGAGATCGCGGCCGCGTTCGACGACCAAGCCCCGTGGACCGCGGACGGCGACCGCTACGACGTACGGCGCGTCATACGAAGTGTCCTCGAACGCGCGCCGACCGACGCTCATGACCCATCTGTCTGACCTGCTGGACCGTCCGATGACGCCGCCGGCCGCGGACGTTGCCAGGACAGTCGCCTCCGGTCCGATCGACCCGTCGCAGCGCTTGACTGGCACCAATAGACCGTCTGCTTGACCCGGCGCCGTGCGCGGCCGAAACCGGTTGGTGCCTGCTGCCCGACGGGGTCGCTTACGCCGCCGTGCGCACGGAGATGCCCGGTGTAGGCAGGGAGATGGTCGACTGGTGTTTGACTGGCACCCCCGAGACGCGCTGCGCTATCAGATTTGGTTTCCCGGCGCTCACGCGGGCGTCCGCTGCCAGTCCCCCTCACCCCCCGGTGCCAAGCCTGACTGGGGTGCCGTCCACTTCCCCACAGAGGACGTGGGCCTCGGCATGACACAACTGCGCATCGAGTTCATCGAACCCACACAGTTGGGGTTTGCCACCAACGGTCTCGACGATCCGCGGATCGGGACGATCATCGGCGGCTACGTCGGCGATCAGCGTCGGGGCGTGCGACACACACTGATGGTCCACGTCTTCCTCGTCGCCAATGACGGCCTCGTTCTCCGCAGCCGCTTCTGGATCGGCGCCGTCATACAGCCTTGTCTGCCCAAACCCCTAGCAGGCCTCGCCGCCCGCGCGCTCAATCGTTCAGCCGTGCGAACTCGGATGATCCCCGCCCAGACCGCACGGCGGATGGCCGCGCATTGCGCAGCCGAGTACGCAAACCTCGGCGCTTCCACAGCTCTACCGTGACTACGCCTGAGCGTCAGGTCTGCGCGCACCTTGCAGCCCATCCGAGCCGTCTCTTCAGACGCGGGTGCCGGAAAAGGCCAGAGAGCGTGTCGTGTGGTCCGGGGCCTGGTCCTCGATCCACCGTTCTGCATCATGGTCATCCGGGGCTGAGGTTCAAAACGACCTCCTGAGCGCCGGACCGCTGCCGTTTGGGGCAACTTCGAGCCTGGGGCGGGCATTAGTACGTGGCGAGCGGTCTGCTGGACGAGATCGGGGTGCGTGTTGACGACGAGCGGGCGGTCACAGACGCCGCGGTGATGCTGCCGGCGGTCCTTGCGGGCCGGCTCGGGATCGAGAGGCCTCGCGTCGCAGCGGAGGCGTTCCCCGCTGAGATAGTGCTCCGCGCTATCGCGGTTGACTAAGCCGCGGTTCGACGAGTTCGGAAGAACCAGCGCTGGACCCCGCTCTCGCTGCCAGTCGGGTCCTCCGGTCAGTTGCGCCACGGCTATGGGATTTGTGCCGCCTCGGCCGCAAAAGGCAGCGGTAATTGCGGCCCGCGCTCTCAATCCCCGGGAATAAGACCACCCTCAGAGCGCGCCCGGCGCAGAAGGCGACCATTTCGCTCAGAGCTGGCCACACCGAGTCTCGGTGCTTGCCATCCTGCCGCGCCGATTGGTCGACCAGCTCAGGGAGCGACATCCCGTCCAACACGGAATCCGGCAGCACGCCCTGGCAGCGTTGCGCCTAGACCTGATGTAGGGGCTGCGAGTGTCTCCGCGTCCTCGCAGCCGTTGCCGCGCCGCTGTTCGTTGCCGCCTGCTGGGGAGGTCACGCCGCTGTTCAGGGCGATGCCGCCCACTGGCCCACCCGC
>CAXTTD010000244.1:0-5448 GCA_964246945.1 uncultured Solirubrobacteraceae bacterium
GCCCGCGCCGGCCCCTCGCCGAACGTCGGATACGCGTGGACGGTCTGGGAGACCCGGTCGAGCTTCGCCCCACTCGCGACCCACGCCGCGAGCTCCGCGATCGACTCCGCGGCCGCCGGGCCGACGAGCGTCGCGCCCACGAGGCGTCCCCGCGGATCCCCGACGAGCGTCGCGAACCCCTCGGCGCGCCCGTCAGTGATCGCGCGGTCGAGCTCGGCATAGTCGAAGGTCGCGATCACCGGGGTCCGCCAGCGCGCTCGGGCGTCGGCCTCGGTGAGCCCGACCCGGGCCACCTCGGGATCGGTGAAGCACACCTGGGGCACCGCGGCGTAATCGACCCGGCGGCGCGCGCCGAACAGCGCGTTGACCGTCGCTACCCGGGCGTGGTAGGCGGCGACGTGGGTGAACGCCAACCCGCCGGTGACGTCCCCGCAGGCGTAGACGTGCGGGGCGCTGGTGCGCAACCGGCCGTCGACGGCGACGGCGTCACGCGCTCCGGTGTGCACGCCGGCTCGCTCGAGCGCAAGACCCGCGGTCGCGGACCGGCGGCCGGCGGCGAGCAGCAGGTGGTCGAACTCCACCGTGGTGGGGTCCGCGACGGGACCGGCGAGGAGCCGGCCGCCGCCGCCCAGGTCTCCCTCCACCTTGGTGACCTTCACCCCGCAGCGGACCTCGACGCCCTCGGCGAGCAGCCGCGCGCGCAGCAGCTCACCGGCTCGTGGCTCCTGGGCGCCCAGCAGCCGGGGGGCCGACTCGACGAGCGTCACCCGCGAACCGAGCCGCGCGAACCCCTGGGCGAGCTCGCAGCCGACCGCACCGGCGCCGAGCACGGCGAGCGACTCGGGACGCTCGCGCAGCCCCCACACGGTGTCGGTGGTGAGCGCGGCGACGGCGTCGAGACCGGGGATCTCCGGCAGCGCCGAGCGCGAGCCGGTGGCGATGATCGCCTTGCGGAAGCGCAGCCGCCGGTCGCCGACCACCACCGCGGAGGGTGAGTCGAAGTGCGCGTCTCCGGTGACGACCTCGACCCCATCGCGGGCGAGCCGGGCGGCGGAGTCCTGCGGGGCGATGATCCGCTGGGCGTCGCGCACATGATCCATCACCCGCGTGAAGTCGATCTCCGGTTCCACGGGCGCGAGGCCGACCCGGTCGGCGTGACGCATGCGATGGGCGAGGTCGGCGGCCGCCAGCAGGCTCTTGCTCGGCACGCACCCGGTCCACAGGCAGTCCCCCCCGAGCCGACCGCGCTCCACGAGCGCCACCCGGGCGCCCACGCCGGCGGCGACCAGCGCCGAGATGAGCCCCGCGGTGCCGCCGCCGATCACCACCAGGTCGTAGTCGGCGCGGGACGCGGCGGTGAGGCGGTGGCGCTCCACGCACGCGATGATGGCTGAGATCCCGTCGGCCGGCGGCGCACGGCGCCGGTTCGGGTACCGTCACGCCACCGTGCAGTACGCGAACTCGGAGAGTGAATACCTCACGCTCGGTCCGCTGCAGACGCGGACCGACACCCACCGGCGCTACTCCGAGCGACCCGATGACGTCGAGCAGGCGGTGCTCGACGCGATCGCGCTGGAGGGCGGGGAGTCGCTGCTCGACGTGGGCTGCGGCACCGGGTCGTTGCTCGAGCGGCTCGTCCGGGAGGGTCACGCCGGGCGGCTGGTCGGCCTCGACACCTCGCCGGCGGCGATTGCGGCGGTGCGGTCACTCGACGGCGTGCAGCCCGTGCTCGCCGACGCGGTGAGCCTGCCCTTCGCCTCGGGCGAGTTCGACGTGGTGTGCGCGCGCCACATGCTCTACCACGTCTCCGACCCGACGCAGGCGGTACGTGAGGCGTACCGCGTGCTCGCCCCCGGCGGGCGCTTCGCGGCGGTGGTCAACTTCCGCGATGCGCTGCCCGAGACCGTCGACCTGCTGCGCACGGTCGTCACCCGCCACGGCATCGACGCCGACGCGTGGCTCGAGCGACCGCTCTCCACGGCGACCCTGCCCGAGCTCGTCGCGCCGGTGTTCGGGGAGGTGCGGACGCTCGAGCATCCGAACGCGCTCGTCTACCCGACCGCCGACGCGTTCGCCGGCTACAGCGTGGCGATGCTGAGCTTCTACGGCGTGCAGGCCGACCATCCCGCCCGGGCAACGGTGACCGCGGATCTGGTCGCCGAGGCCGGCCGGCGCTTCGACGCGTGCGACGGGCCACTGCGTGAGTCCAAGGGATTCTCGGTCACCGTCGGGCGGCGGGAACCGACCTGAGCAACCCGCGCACGTCGCGACGCCGGCGCTCAACCGGGGCTGAGCGCGTCCCCGAGACCGCGGGCGAGCGCAGCGGCGAGCAGGCACAGCGCCGCCGCGCCGCCCCACAATGCGGCCGGGGAGCCCGCGAGCACCGCGCCGCCCGCGGCCGGTCCCACGCAGTAGCCGATCTGCCAGCAGAGGCTGAGCAGCGCGAGGTAGCGCCCCGCGTGGCCGGGCGGTGCGAGGTCGGCGACAGCGGGCGCCATCACCGCCGACTGCAGAACCTCTCCGAGGGTGAACACCGCGAACGCGGCGAGCAGGACGATCGCGGCCCCCGTCCCGCTGAGCCACGCGCCGGCGGCGAGAACCCCGAGCAGGGCGACCGCCCACAGGACGCCGAGGGCGACAAGGAGCCGGCTGCGGGACCGGCGGCGCGCCGCGAGGGTGACCGGCAACTGCAGCAGGACGATCAGCCAGCAGTTGAGCAGGAAGCAGGTGCCGATGAGGGCGGTCGAGACATGGTCCGCGGTGCGGGCGTAGACCGGCGTGAAGCGCTCGAAGACGGCGTAGCCCGCGGTGAGGAGCAGCGTCTGGACGACGAGCAGCCGGCGCAGCGTCGGGTGGTGCAGCGCCCGTCGGTAACCGCCCTGGGTGGGCGAGCCCGCGGACGCCTCCACGGCGCCGCTCGGCAGCGAGACGGCCACCGGGATGTAGAGCAGGTAGCTCGCCCCGTCGAGCGCGAACAGCAGCTGGAAGCTCCCGCGCGAGCCGCCGGCGACGAGCAGACCGCCGATCACCGCGCCGATCCCGGCGCCCAGGTTGGCCGCGGTGCGCTCGAGCGAGAACACGAGCGGACGGGCGTCCTCGGGCGCGAGCCCCGCGAGCAGCGCGTCGCTCGCCGGCCAGTAGGCGCCGGTGCCGGCGCCGGCGAGCAGCGCGACCGCGATCGCCTGCACCGGCGTGCGAACGAGCGCGAACAGCCCGTAGCCGGTGCCGAGCACCCCGAGGGCAACAACGAGCGTGGCTCGGGGTGAGGTACGGTCGCCGAGCGCACCCGCGAGCGGGGCGCTCGCCGCACCGACCCCGCTGAGGATTGCGATCACCGCGCCGGCGAGCGGCAGCGAGAAGCCGCGCACCACGTGGAAGTAGATGACCGAGAACGGCAGCACGAAGCCCCCGCCGATCGCGTTGAGGAGCACCCCGGCCTGCATCCGCCACACCGCCGCGGGCACCTCGCAGGCGTGCGCCGCGAGGCGGTGCATCCGTCGCGATGAGGTCGGCGTCGCCACGGAGGCACCGTAGAACTTCAACTATGGTTGAAGTCAAGGCAAGTCTGTCCCTCCATGGCGAAGACGTTCACCATCTCCGAGCTCTCGGCCCGCAGCGGGGTGTCGGCCTCGGCGCTGCGCTTCTACGAGCGCCAGGGGCTGATCGGCGCCGAGCGGACCAACGGCAACCAGCGTCGCTACCACCCGGCGACGCTGCGCCGGGTCGCGTTCATCCGAGTGGGGACCGCGGCGGGGATCTCATTGCGCGAGATCGGCGCCGCGCTCGGAGAGCTCCCGCGCGAGCGCACGCCGAGCGCCCGAGACTGGGCGCGCCTGTCGCGCCGCTGGCGCACCGATCTCGATGCGCGGATCAGCGATCTGCAGGCACTGCGCGACCGGCTGTCGACCTGCATCGGCTGCGGCTGCTTGTCGCTGCGCACCTGCGAGATGCTCAACCCCGGTGATGAGGCGGCGCAGATCGGCAGCGGCCCGCGCTACTTGCACGAGCCCGGGCCGCGGGAGACCGTTTAGACGATCCCGGGCGCGGCGTCGTACTCGGCGTCGCTCACCGGGGTGCCCCAGCTCACCGGGCTACCGTCCTCACCGGCCTCCTGGATCGCGATGTGGGTCATGAAGCGCACCGCCGCCGCGCCGTGCCAGTGGTTCTCGCCGGGCTCGAAGAACACGCGGTCGCCCGGCCGGATCACCTCCACGGGTCCGCCCGCCCGCTGGCAGAGCCCGACGCCTTCGGTGACGTAGATCGTCTGGCCGAGCGGATGGGTATGCCACGCGGTGCGCGCGCCCGGGGTGAAATGGACGCTCGCCGCCGCCACCCGCGAAGGCGGGGTCACCGCGGCGACCGGATCGATGAACACGGTGCCGGTGAACCAGTCGGTCGGTCCCGGCTGGGAATCGAGTGAGCTGCGGGTGATCTGCACGGGCGCCTCCTGGATGGCTGACGCCGAGGAGCTACCCTGACCGGCCGCCGTCCACCGGGCGAGCCGCGCCGGCGGGCAGCCGACTCAGTGGCCGGAGCAGGCCCGGGCGGGACCGAAGTCGTGCGACAGCGCGCGCTGGCTCATGAGCCGGCCGAAGTCCTGGGTCCACGTGCCGTCGATATTCGAGCTGCCGGGGATCACCCGGTCCATCACGCCCGTGCCGACCTCGCGGTAGAGCGGGTCGAGGATGTTCGCGCAGTGGCCGGGGCTCGCCATCCAGGCGTTGACGACCTGCCGGGGGGTCGTGTAGCCGGTGGCGATGTTCTCGCCGGCGTCCTGCCAGTCAAAGCCGACGGCGGAGATCCGGCTCGTGAACTGGACACCGTGGGTGAAGGCATGGTCGCGCACCATCGACTGCGTCCACCGCTGGGCGGAGAGGTCGAGCTTGGGGCTCGCCACGAGCCCGGGCAGGTGGTGGGCGGCGCGTTCGTGGTTGACCAGGCAGAAGACGGCGTGCTGCAGCTCGCCGTGGGTGGCGTCGGCGATCGGGGTCGTGGCGTGGGCGCAGGAGCTGGTCCGGGCCGACGCGCCGGAGGCGCACAGCAGCATCGCGGTCGCGCACACGACGCACGCCAGGGCGACGAGCCGCAGGCGACGGGCGAGCACCGGAAGCGGGAGACGTGTGTAGGCAACCATGAGCACACCGATCGGCCGTCCACCGACCGCGCGTGCGCGGATGCCCTCCGGCTACGACGGATGTCCAGGCGCCCGTCCCGCGCAGGCCGCCACCCGTCCAGGCCGGCGGGCACCGTGACGTGCCCACGTGGGGTCCTGGAGACGCCGTCGGCGTCCGTGGAGTCGGCGGACGCCGCGGTCTAGAGCGTGCGGCTCGGCAGATGCGCCGGCAGGTGGTGCGTGACGCGCTCGCGACTGACCAGGCACGCAGCGGCGTGCTGCACCCCGCTGTGGGTCACGTCGGCGATCGGGGCGTTCGCGTGGGGGCACATGCG
>CAXTTD010000245.1:0-5410 GCA_964246945.1 uncultured Solirubrobacteraceae bacterium
GAGCGAACACAAAGTGGCCGCTCGCCCACAAACGGGTTACGGAGCTTCTCCTTTCACGAACCCGCAGCGCTCTGGCCGGACTATGCGTTTGGGGGCGCCCGGCGCCAGAAGCCGTAGCAAAGCCGCTCAGACCCGGGTCGGCGACTGAGCAGGAGTCACGGGGGTCGCTGTCGCGGCTAGTGGGGTGCTGCGGGCTGGCGCCGGTCAGTTCAGCACGCCCCGGCGTCCGGTTTGGGGATGCGGTTGGAGTCATGGGCTTGCAGGATGCGCCGCAGCAGGGCCGCGAGCGTCTTGCGTTCGGCGTCGGTGAGCGGTTGGAGCATCGCGTCTGTCGCGCGGGCGACGTCGCGGGCCAGCGTATCGAGCAGGCCGGTGCCCTGTGGGGTCAGGGTGACGTTCTGGCGGCGGCGGTCGGCGGGGTCGCGTTCGCGGGCGACGAGTTCGAGCTCTTGGAGGTGGTCGAGGTAGCCGACGGCGTGGCTGCGGTTGCCGTCCAACCGGTCGGCGAGCTCGTGCTGGGCCATCGCGCCGAAGTCTGAGAGGGCGAGCAGGATGGCGTAGTGCGGCAGGCGCAGATCGTGCCTGCCGAGCTCGGCCTCCAGCTCGCGATGCCCGATTCGCGAGACGTTTGCCATCAGGTACGCGGGCAGCTTGAGCAGGCTGGGCGGGCGCGACGAGGTCTCGTCCATCAGACCAACGCTAGCCCCTTGACGTAATCGTTACAATATGACACGATCTTCAGACGTAACGAACGCCGTCTACGGATCAAGGAGCCTGATGCCGACCCCCAAGACCGATCAACCCAAGAACCAGTTGTCCTCCGGCACCTGGCGCGTGGCCACCGAGCTCAGCAGCGTCGGGTTCATGACCCGGCTGATGCTGGGGCTGATGACCGTCCGAGGCCGCCACAGCTCGTTCGCGGGCGAGTTGTACGTCGACGCAGCGGGCCAGATGACAGGTGAGCTGCTCATCGACACCGAGTCGATCTCAACCGGGATCAAGAAGCGCGACACCCATCTGCGAAGCGACGACTTCTTCGCCGTGGAGCGCTTCCCTCAGATGCACTTTGACCTGCGTGAACTCACGCTCAGCGACCCGCCCATGGCGGCGCTCTCCGGGACGCTGCAGATCCGCGATACAGCACAGGTCATCAGCGGACCCGCAACGGTCACCCGGCTCGACCCTGAACACCTGCGGATCGACGCCGAGCTGACAATCGATCCTCGGGCGGCGGGCCTGGAGTTCAAGCGACTGCCCAAGCACGCCACCGCGCAGATCTCCCTGACGCTGACCCGTACCAGCTAGCAACCGCGGCTCGCGGCCGCCCTCTCACCACCGGCAGTCGGCGTCTCCGCGCGGCGCGGCTGATCTCTGTCGTCATGCCCCTGAACGAAAGCCATCCATGACCGCGCTCAGCACCAACCCACCCCGCACCGAAGTTCAACGATTCCGCCGCGTCGCCGTCGCGCGCAACACCGCCCTCGGAGCGGTGATCGCCACCCCCGCCGTCTTGACCGTCCGCGGGATCGCCGTCTCGCTGACGGCCGTCTCGGGCTTTCAACCACTCGAGATCGGCGCCGACATCACCCTCACCCTGCTCGGACTGGTCGCCGCCGCCGGCGTCGCGCTGCTGATCGAGCACACGGCCAGTAACCCCGGCGGTCTGTTTCGCCGCATTGTCCCGGCCGCGCTCGGTCTGTCCTTCCTGCCCGACATCGCGCTCTGGATCCACGGTGGGCAGGCGCGCGCAGCGACCGTGATCCCGTTGATGATCATGCACGTCATCGTCGCCGTGACCGCCTACACCATGCTCACGCGCAGCCTCTATCTCACGCGGTGAGGCAAGTCCCGACCGGCCCGTGCTTACGAGTCCCGTGAGCGCGGCGTGCTGCTGCCGGTTGCTGCCGAGAGCTCGGCGAAGGCGTCGGCCAGGACGCGTTGGATCGTGGGTGCCGTCTCGGGGTTCTCGCCGAACTCGCGGCGGTGGATGGCGGCGGTGCGGATGACCGCGACCGACACCCGGGCGACGAGCTGTGCCAGGTAGCGCGAGGAATCGTCGGCGGCAGCCGGCTCGCGGGCGATGAGGGCGTCGGCAATCGCGTTCTCAAACCGCAGCAGCGGCCGTAACGCCGCGCGCTGGAGCAGCTCGGGCAGGTTCAGGCTGTTGGTGAAGAACCAGCCGGGGGCGGTCCGGAGGCCGGCGCCAACTTGTCCGGCAAGCTCGGTGACCGCATCCTGGACGGCGGCGAGCGGCGGTTGGGCGGCAGGACGGTCGCGGATCGCAGCTTGGAGGAGCTCGATCCAACGATCGAGCTCCTGGCCGAGCAGACCTTCCTTGGCGTCGTAGTAGCGGTAGAAGGTCCGCTCGCCGATCCCGGCGCGGTCGGCGATCTCACGCACGCTGGTCGCCTCATAGCCCTGGGCGCCGAACAGGTCTCGAGCGGCCTTGTCGATCGCGGTGCGGGTGGCGCGCTTGTTGGCCTCGCGACGGCCGATGTCGTCTCTCATAAGAAGATCATCTCACTTGGCAGGGCTGCCATTTCTTTCGATATTGTGGCAGCTATGCCAACTTCTTTGATGCGCCATCGCCGCCGCGCGACCGCGCCAACGCCCCTTCTCGCTTCGCGGCCACCGACTCTCCCCGGCGGGGCGATCGCCGGCATCGGTGCCTGGGCCGCGCGCCACCGCCGCGCGGTCCTCGCTAGCTGGCTGAGCCTGCTGATCGCCGCCACCGTGGCTCACGGCGCGCTGAACAGCGTTTACAGCGACACACTCACCATTCCCGGCAGCCAGGCCCAGGCCGGGTTGAACGTGCTGCGCGCCCACGACCCGACCGCGGGAGGTCAGAGCGGCCAGCTTGTTTTCGTCGATCAGTCCGGCCCGCTGAGCTCGAAGAAGTCAGCGGTCGAGCAAGCCCGGACCAACGTCGCCAAGCTCCCGCACATCCTGGCGGTGTCAGACCCGCTGAGTCAGAGCACGGTCTCTCAGGACGGGCGGACCGCATACGCAACGGTCAACTTCAACACCAATCCCCAGAGTCTCGGCAGATCCTACATCGACTCCGTCGGTCAGGCCGTCCGCGTGGCCACGAAGGCCGGCGTCAGCGTCTCCTACGGCGGCGCGCTCGGCCAGGCCGCCACGCCGAAGGCCAAGGACATCAACTCCGAACTGATTGGAATCGTCGTCGCGCTGCTGGTGTTGCTAATCGGCTTCGGCAGCGTCTACGCCGCGCTGCTGCCGCTGGCCAGCGCCCTGCTGGGCGTGATCACCGGGATCGGGCTGCTCGGCTCACTCGCGGCCGCGGTCAGCTTCGGCACCGCGGCACCGACGCTGGGGCTGATGATGGGCCTCGGGGTTGGGATCGACTACGCCCTGTTCCTGACCACCCGACATCGCCAACTGCTGATCGACGGCGAAGACCTCGACTTGGCGATCCGTCGCACGATGGCCGCCAGCGGCCGGTCGGTGATGATCGCCGCCACCACCGTCGTGATCGCGATGCTCGGCCTCTACGCATCCGGAATCCCCTTCATCGGCACGCTCGGCCTCGCCGCCGCGATCACCGTGACGGTCGCCGCGCTCGCCGGCCTGACGCTCGTCCCCGCGCTGCTCGGATTCGCACGCGACCGGATCGACCGCCGGCACGTACGCACCCCGGTCGCTGAGCCAGCCAACGACCGCAGCCCACTGCACACCTACACCGCGCTAATCGCCCGACACCCCTCGCGGTTCGCGATCTCCGGAATCGCTCTCCTGCTGGTGATCGCAATCCCCGCCCTGTCGATGACCCTCGGGGACGTCGGGCCTGGCTCAGAACCGAGCAGCTACAGCGAGCGCCAAGCCTACGACGCCATCTCTGACGGGTTCGGGCCGGGTGCCAACGGCCCGCTCACCATCGTCGCCCAGCTGCCCGCCCACATCACTAGCCAGCAGACCAGCGCCCTGGAGACGTCCCTGCAGCAAACGGTCACACAGACCGATGACGTCAAGTCGGTCACTGCGTTTACGCCCAGCAGCGATGGCAAGCTGCTCATCGGCAAGGTCATCCCCGACAGTGGGCCGACCACCACCGCCACCAAGAACCTCGTCATACAGCTGCAGAACACCGTGCTTCCCACCGCGTTGAGCACTGACCACGCGACCGGCTATGTCACCGGGACCACGGCGGCCACGATCGACTTTGAGAACACCGTGTCCGAACGACTACCGGTGATCATCGCCGTCGTCATCAGCGCTGCGTTCCTGCTGCTACTCGCGGCGTTTCGCAGCCCCGTCGTCGCGATCAAGGCAGCATTGCTCAACCTCCTGTCGATCGGCGCCGCCTACGGAATCCTCGTTGCCGTCTTTCAGTGGGGGTGGGGCTCAAGCCTGCTCGGGGTCTCAGGCAAGGTCCCGATCGAGTCCTACGTCCCGATGATCATCTTCGCGATCGTGTTCGGACTCTCGATGGACTATGAGGTTTTCCTGATCTCGCGCATCCGCGAGCACTGGCTCGCCGGTCAGACAAACCAGCAGAGCGTCGCCAACGGGCTGAGTGAGACCGCGCGCGTGATCACCTGCGCCGCGCTGATCCTCGCCAGCGTCTTCTTCGCCTTCCTGCTCTCCACCAGCGTCACCGTGAAGATGCTCGCCCTCGGCCTCGGGGCCAGCGTGATCATCGACGCCACCGTGATCCGGCTGATGATCGTCCCCGCCCTGATGTTCCTCTTCGACCGGGCCAACTGGTGGATCCCCGACTGGCTCGACCACATCCTCCCCCGCCTCGAACCCGAGGTGACAACGCCCACCAACCGGACCCTGGGCGAGCCGGAGGTCGCCCGATGAAGGGCAAGGCCATTCCACCCTCGCGCTGTCGGCTTCGGTGAGGCGCCGACCGCGCTGGCAGAAGATCATCGCCGCGTCGACGCTCGGGCTCGTCATGCTTGCCGTCGCCGCCGACCTGGCCACCGGAATCCTGATCCGCGCGAAGATCAGCTCGATCGCCAGCCACCGACTGCACACACACACACCAATGTCTCCCTCGGCGGCGGTCCGGCTCTGGCCGACGCGGTCAACGGCCGCGTGCCCCTGGTTCACGTTCACGCCACTTCGGCAACCCTGTGCTCGATCAGCAGCGCCACCGTTTCGGCGACCCTGACCAATCTGCGCCGTGAGCCCTCCGGGTTCGCAGTCTCCTCGACACACGCCCAGCTCATGCTCACCCCCGCGTCGCTGACGAGCCTCATCGCTGGGCGCTTGGCATCGGCGACCGCGCAGGCCGATCCGGCCCAGGACACCATCGATGTCCACGCCGGACCCGCAGACGCGATCACCATCGCGCTGCGACCCCAGCTCAACCACCACCGACTGACGTTCAAACTGATATGGAGAGCCTGTTGTCAAGGGGGACGTCACGAGTTTCCTGCGTTTC
>CAXTTD010000246.1:0-5400 GCA_964246945.1 uncultured Solirubrobacteraceae bacterium
GGCGAACCGTCACCCGGCGGCTGGGTGGCGGGCACGGTGAGGGGCGGGCGGAGAGACATCGTCGACCTCGCGACCGTCCGGTTCGTCAAGCAGTGGCGCTCGCCGACTCGCCGGGGCGACCGACTCCGCCGTTTCATGCGTGACGTATGCTTTTATTCATTGCGTATGGGAGTCCTCGTCCAGGTCCGCGACGTGCCCGACGACGTCCACCGGACGCTCAAGGCGCGCGCGGCGCGGGACGGCGTCTCGCTGTCGGAATACATCCGCGCCGAGCTCGCGCGGGTCGCCGAGGCGCCGACCCCCGAGGAACTGCGCGAGCGCCTGCACCGGCGCACGCCGGTCCGTCTCCGGGAGTCGAGCGCCGCCGCGCTGCGGGCGCTGCGCGACGAACGTTCGTGATCGTCGTCGACGCCTCGGCGGTGATCGACGGGCTCCTCGGGTCCGCGGAGCGGCCTGAACTCACGGCGCGCCTCTCCGGTGTGAAGGACCGCCTCGCCGCGCCCGGTCTGCTCGACGTCGAGGTGGTCAGCGTGCTGCGCAGATACGAGCGGCGCCACGAGCTCGACGACGCCCGTGCGCGAGAGATGCTCGACGACCTGTCGTGCCTGCCGATCATCCGGTACTCCGCGGCGGCGCTCACCGACCGTGTGTGGGAGCTGCGCCACAACCTCACCGCGTATGACGCCCAGTACGTCGCGCTCGCCGAGGCGTTGGGGGTTGGGCTGCTCACGACCGACGCCGGGATGGCGGACGCCGCGGCGCGTCGCGGGGTCGGCGTCGTGGAGGCGTGACGGCGAGCAAGGGGGGGTGCTCACCGCGACTGGCCTGGCGCGACCGCGCCTCGCGTTCGGCGAGCGGGCTGTGCGTTACGCCGGGGCGCTGACCGTCCACCCGCGGGCCCGCGCGGCGGCGGCCATGCGTGTGTCGTAAGTGACGATCTCCCTCAGCGCCGGCCCCAGTGCAGCAGCGGTTGCGAGATGGATGGCGTCGAGCGAGCGCAGCGCAGGTGGTTCCAGCGCGCCCGCGGCGGTGAGGACGCGGTCGGTGATTCGATGCAGCTCGAAGCGCGCGAGCACCTCGTGGCCTCGAGCGACCGCGTCGGGACCGAGTCGGAGCAGCGCGCGAGCGACCTCGGTGCGTGCGAGCGCACTGGCGACGAGCGCCCCGCCGGCAGCGAGATGGCGACGCAGGGGCGCCGACTCGGGTTCGACGATCACGAGCTTGACGATCGCCGACGAGTCGACGTAGGTTGCGAGCTCCCGTGGCGTGCCGCGCTCCGGCTCAGCGCTCATCGTCACGAAGCGCGGTGAGGCTCGCAGACGGGCTCTCGGCATTCGCGGGGAGTGGGAGCGGGTCGGGCAGGTCGCTCAGCGATCCGTGGGCAGGCTCGAGGTCACCGCTGGCGCGCAGCCGAGCGAGGGGATCGGTGGGAAGCGGGCCGAGCGCCGCGACCGGCCGGCCGCGATCGGTGATCTCGAACGTCTCACCCGCCTCGACGCGACGCAACAGCTCGCTCGCGCGCTGTCGCAGCTCTCGGACACCCACGGTAGCCATGTGCTATTGATAGCACCTTGGTTTCGCGAGGCGCGTCGAGGCTCAGATGGTGAGGACTGCCGAGCCTGAGAACGCCCCGCCGCGCAGGTCGCTCAGTGCCCGCTCGGCGTCGGCGAGCGGGTAGGTGGTCACGGTCGTGTGAACCGGGACCTCGGGGGCGAGGGCGAGGAACTCGTGCCCGTCGGCGCGGGTGAGGTTCGCGACCGAGCGAATCGTGCGCTCGTGCCACAGGTCCTCGTAGGGGAAGGCCGGGATCTCGGACATATGGATGCCGGCGCACACGACGGTCCCGCCGGGCGCGAGCGCCTTGAGCGCCGCGGGCACGAGCGCGCCCGTGGAGGCGAACACGATCGCCGCGTCGAGCTCCTGCGGGGGCATGACGTCGCTGTCGCCCGCCCAGCTGGCGCCGAGCGAGCGGGCGAACTCCTGTGTGCGCTCGTCCCCGGGGCGGGTGAACGCGTACACCTCACGGCCGTGGTGGACCGCCACCTGGGCGATCTGGTGGGCCGCGGAGCCAAAGCCGTAGAGGCCGAGGCGCGCCGGCTCGCCGCACATCCGGTAGGCGCGGTAGCCGATCAGCCCGCCGCACAGCAGCGGCGCCGCCTGGACGTCGGAGATGCCGTCGGGGATCGGCAGGCAGAAGCGCTCGTCGGCGACGGTGAGCTCGGCGTAGCCGCCGTCGAGGTCTCGCCCGGTGAACCGGGCGTGCACGCACAGGTTCTCCCGGCCGCTTGTGCAGAAGCGGCATTCGCCGTCGGTGAAGCCGAGCCACGGCACTCCGACGCGGCGGCCGTCCTCGGTGGTGCCGACGATCTGATGACCGAGGATGACCGGGAGCTTCGGGGCGTCGATCTCGGCGTCGCGCAGGTGCAGGTCGGTGCGGCACACCGCGCAGGCGCTCACCCGGATGCGCAGCTGCCCGGGGCGCGGCACGGGGTCGGGGCGCTCGGTGACCCGCAGCGGTTCTCCAGGGCGCTCGAGCACGACGGCCTGCACGCAGTGGAGTATCGCGCGCGGTGGGTTAGCGTTGTCGGGGCGATGGTTCCCCTCAACGTCCCCAACTTGCTCACCGTCGTGCGCATCCTGCTCGTCCCGGTGCTGGTCGTCGCGCTGCTCGAGAAGTCCGGTGCTGGTGACCTGTTCGCCGCGATCGTGTTCGCCGCCGCCTCGGTCACCGATGCGGTCGACGGTTACCTGGCACGCTCCCAGGGGTCGGTGACGAACTTCGGCAAGCTGATGGACCCGATCGCGGACAAGCTGCTGATCGTCGCCGCGCTGGTGGTGCTCGTATCGGTCAACCGGCTCGCCGCCTGGGTCGCGATGGTGATCATCGCGCGCGAGTTCGCGGTGACGGTGCTGCGCGCGGGCGTCGGGGCCGGCCAGGGGATCGTCATCCCGGCGAGCCCGCTCGGGAAGCTGAAGACCGCGACGCAGGTGCTGATGGTGTTCTGCCTGATCGCCTTCCAGCCACGGCCGGTCGCGGTGAGCGTGCTCGTGTACCTCACGGTCCTCATCACCGTGCTGTCGGGCGCCGACTACTTCTTCGGTCTGCGCCGGCGCCTCGCGGAGCTCGCCGCGGAGAAGCGGGCCGCGGGAGGTCGCGGGGCCGAGTCGGGCGTGTAGCACCCGAGTCCGGCCTCACCGCACCTGTTGCCACGCGGGCCTTTGTGGTATCACTCGTTGCTCGTAGCAACCGTTACGAGGAGAGTGTGACGGCGAGCGCTCGCTGGGGGAATCCCAAGCGGCGATCGTGCAAGTCGCCTAGGAGAGGGAGCCCTCGTTGAGCGTTATCCCAGAGGTCGTTCTGCTGAGCGACGAGACGTCGATCGCGGAGCTGGATGAGCTTGCGCCGCTGATCGCCGAGGCGCACGAGCGGGGGTTCGTGCGCTTCGCCGACCTTGCGGCGTGCCTGGAGGAGGTCGAGGTCACCAAGGAGCAGGTGCACGAGCTGCACGGCTATCTCGACGACCACGGGATCGTGGTCATCGGCGACGACGGCCGGCCCGCGCGCTCGGAGGCGTCGACCGTGGAGGCGGGCGCCGGCCGGCGCTCGGCCGAGCGCGCCGGCGAGGCGGAGGTCGAGCCCGAGGGCCGCCGGCGGGTCGAGGTCGATCTCACGGTCGAGCCGTCACTCGACTCGCTGCGGCTCTACCTGCGCTCCATCGGTCGGGTGGAGCTGCTCACCGCCGAGGAGGAGGTAGCGCTCGCTCGTCGCATCGAGCGGGGCGATATGGCGGCCAAGCAGCACATGATCGAGGCGAACCTGCGCCTGGTGGTGTCGATCGCGAAGACCTACCTGGGGCGCGGCCTCACCTTCCTGGACCTCATCCAGGAGGGATCGATGGGACTGATCCGGGCGGTCGAGAAGTTCGACTACCGCCGCGGCTACAAGTTCTCCACCTACGCGACCTGGTGGATCCGCCAGGCGGTGACCCGCGCGATCGCGGACAAGGGGCGGACGATCCGGATCCCGGTCCACATGGTCGAGAAGCTCAACAAGGTGATCCACGTCGAGCGCCAGCTCATCCAGCAGCTCGGCCGGGAGCCGAGTCCGGAGGAGATCGCCGTGGAGCTCGAGTGCACGGTGCGCGAGATCCGGGACATCCTGCGCATGGCCCAGCAGCCGGTGTCGCTGGAGAAGCCGGTGGGCGAGGAGGAGGACTCCTCACTGGGGGACTTCGTCGAGGACCAGACGGCGGAGTCGCCGTTCGAGGTGGCCGCCGAGCGGTTGCGGCGGGAGAACCTGCACCGCGCGCTCGGGGCGTTGCCCGAGCGTGAGCGCGAGGTGATCGAGATGCGCTTCGGGCTCTCCGGCGAGCGGCCGCGGACGCTCGAGGAGGTCGGGCGCGCGTTCAACGTCACCCGCGAGCGGATCCGCCAGATCGAGAATCACACGTTGAAGAAGCTCGAGGCATTGCCCGAGGCGCAGCGGCTGCGCGACGCCTCGTAGCACCAGGCTCAGGGAGGAGGGGGCGCTCGGCCGGCCCAGCGGGAGGGGTCGGCCGAGAGTGTCACAACTTTGCAAAATTTTCTCTGAGCAGGGATTTTCTGTCCGGGACAGAGCGTATGTTCTGGTTGTGGAGATAGTCAAACGCGACCCGCGAGGACAGGGTGACCGTGGCGAGACGATCGCCGCGATGTGGTTCGCCGAGCGGGGGGCCACCATATTCACGCCCTTGTTCCACACGAGCCCACACTTCGACTTCATCGTCGAGTGGGAGGGTCGGGTTCAGCGGATCCAGGTGAAGACGTCGTCCGTTTTGCGGAACGGCCGCTGGGACATCACGGTATGTACCCGCGGTGGCAACCAGAGCTGGAGTGGCCTCGTCAAACGTCTGAATCCGTCCCAATACGACTGGCTGTTCGTGGTGGTCGGCGACGGCCGACGTTGGCTGATCCCCGCTGCCGAGGTCGGCGGAGGCTCAGGTATCCATCTGGGTGGTCCCAAGTACGAACGCTTCGAGGTGGACCCCGGCCAGACGTTGCTGGGAGGGGGGCAACGCTAGACTCGGCGACCCCCGGCGGGGTTCCGGAGCGGTCAAACGGGATGGACTGTAAATCCATTGGCTCTGCCTTCGCAGGTTCGAATCCTGCCCCCGCCACTCGCCGCGCTACGCGGGCTCGACAGCCGAGGCGTCGCCCCGGTTCAGGGCCCTGCGTACGGCGCGAAACGACGCCTCCGCCTCGCCCAGCGGGCTGGCGGCGGGCGCCCCGTGGAGGTACTCGGCGGCGATCGCGCCCCAGTCGGCTCCGGCGCGCAGCTGCTGCAGGACGACGGCGACCATTCCGTGCATCCGGCGCAGCAGGACGGCGTCGGCGGGCACCGTGAATTGATCGACCTGGTGC
>CAXTTD010000247.1:0-5389 GCA_964246945.1 uncultured Solirubrobacteraceae bacterium
CGAGCGGAGGTGGGGCGATCACCGAGTAGTCCGAGGCGTCGCCCGTGCGCGGGGTGCTCGGGCGGCCGTCGATCCCCACCGGGACGTCACCGGCGACCGTGATGCGATGCAGCAGCCGCGGCTGGTCGTCGTAGTCGCTCACCGCGTAGTGCTGGGTGGCGCGGTTGTCCCAGATCGCGATGTCGCCAGGGTGCCAGTTCCAGCGCACGGTGTTCTCCAGGCGGATGACGTGGCGCTGCAGGAGCTCGAACAGGTGGTTGGAGTCGCTGGAGGACAGGCCGGCGATCGACTTCACGAAGTGCCCGAGCAGCAGCGTGCGCTCGCCGGTCTCCGGGTGGACCCGCACCACCGGATGCTCGGTCTCGAACTCGTCTTGAGAGAACTCGTCGCGGTAGGCCTGCTCCTCGACGTCGATGCCGCCGATCCAGCGCGTCTCGTCGTCGCGGACGTAGTCGTAGAGGTTGGAGTGGATCGCGCGCAGCGAGTCGGCGAGCGCCCGCAGGCCGGGGTGCAGCGCCGCGTAGGCGGCGACGGTGTTCGCCCACACGGTGGTGCCGCCATAGGGCGGCAGGGTGATCGCCCGCAGCACCGAGATCGCCGGGATCCGGTCCACGAAGGTCACGTCGGTGTGCCAGCTGTTGGCGCGGTTGCGCTCGGAGTCGATCGGCAGCACACCGTTCTCGCCGCTCACCGTGGGGTGAGGCTTGGTGAGGGTCCCGAGCAGCCCGGCGAAGCCCTTCTGCTCGGATTCGCCGACCTTGGACTGATCGCGCAGGAAGACGACCCGGTGGCGCAGCAACGCCGAGCGGATCTCGGCGACCACAGCGGGATCGAGGTCGCCCGAGACCGGGGGCGCGTAGATCTCGGCGCCGAGGGCGGCGCTCACCTTGCGGACGTCGATGTGCTCGTAGGTATCGGAGGTGGTGCTCATCGGTGGGGATCCTTTCTGGCTCATTGAACGCTCGCGTTGAACTTGGTCGAGATGTAGGGGGCGAACGAGAAGTTCCTGGGGATCAGGCCTGCCTTGGAGAAGGTCGTGACCAGGGCCTGCTCGGCCGAGGTCACCGTGCCGTTGACCGGGACCGGGGTCTCGGTGTCGTCGTCGGCCGCCTTGACCATGATGCTGTCCGGGAGGCCGACTGCAGCCGCCCAGGTCTTCGCCCACTGGGCCGGATGCTTGTCGGACCACACGTACGCCTTGTTGAGCTCGGTGAGGTACTCGGTGATCTCCTTGGCCATCGTGGGGTTGGAGATCACCGAGTTGGACGCGACCTCGTAGGAGTAGTTGCCGGCCACGCCCTTGCCGTTGGCGAGGTTCCGCGCGCCCTTCGCCTCCGCGTCCTCGATGTACGGCGGCCAGACATCCCATGCTGCGACGGCACCCGAGGTGAAGGCGGCGAGCGCCTCGGCGGGCTGGAGGTTGACGATCTGCACGTCCTTCGCGGTCAATCCGGCCTGGTTGAGCACCGCGAGCAGGTGGGCCTCGCCGGAGGTGCCCTCACCGACGGCGATCTTCTTGCCCTTCAGCTGCTTCACCGAGGTGATGCTCGACCCCTTGGGGACGAGCAGGCCCTCGTTGCGGTAGCTGTTGGTGAGCGCCCCGACGATCGAGAGCTTGTCCCCGCCGGCGGCCGCGAACACCGGAGGCGTGTTGCCCACGCCACCGATATCCAGCGAGCCCGCGTTGAGCGCCTCGAGGATCGGGGGGCCAGAGGTGAAGTCAGCGAACTTGACCGGGAACGGCAGCTTGTGCAGCAGGTCGGCGGCGGTGAGCCGCGCCTGCGCGCCCGTCCCCGTCTGATCTCCGACGATCAGCGGCTGCCCGCCGGACTGGGTGCCGGCGACGGTTGCGGTGGTCGTCGCCGTGGTCGGCGCGACGCTGGAGCTGCTCGTCGTGGTCGACGAGCTGGCGGGGCTCGCACCCGCGGAGGCGCTCGCCGTCTTGTGGCTGGACCCGCAGGCCGCGACGCCCACGGACAGGGAGAGGGTGGCCAGAGCGACCGCGAAGTGCCTGAGGTGTGGTGGTGTCGTCATCCGTTGCCTTTCTGGTCGACGCCAAGCTCTTCGAGCAGCCGGGCGCGGAGGTGGGTCAGTTCAGGGTCGTCGCGGTCACGGGGCCGGTCGGCGGCGACGCGCGACTCATGGGCGATGCGCCCGTCGGCGAGCACGATGATGCGGTCGGCCAGGGCGATGGCCTCGTCGACGTCGTGGGTGACGAGCAGTACCGCGGGCCGGTGGCGCTCCCACAGGCCGAGGACCAGCCGGTGCATGGTCATGCGGGTGATCGCGTCAAGGGCGCCGAACGGCTCGTCGAGCACCAGCAGCTGCGGTTCTCGGGCAAGCGCCCGGGCCAGTGAGACACGCTGGGCCTCACCGCCCGACAGGGTGAGCGGCCAGGCGTCGGCGCGATCGGCGAGATCGACCTCGGCCAGAGCCCGGTCGGCGGCGGCCCGGGGATCATCGCTGCGCAGTCCGAGGGCGACGTTGGCGCGCACGCGCTTCCAGGGGATGAGCCGGGCGTCCTGGAAGGCGACGGCGACCTCGCCGTCGACCTGCACGGTGCCTGCGGCCTCGCCATCCTGCAAACGCGAGGGCTCGTCGAGCCCCGCGAGCGCCCGCAGCAGCGTCGACTTGCCGGTGCCGCTGCGCCCGATCAGGGCGACGAATTCGCCGGCGGCGATCTCGAGGTCGAGTTCGGAGAGGACTCGGCGGTCAGCGAAGCCACGCGTGAGCTTCGCCGCCCGCGCGACCGGGCCGGCGGAGAAGGCGGTCACGGTCATCGGCTTGCTACCAGTCCCTGGCGCCAGCTGAGTGTCCGCCGCTCGAGTATGCGCACCATCCAGTCGGTGATGAGGCCGAGGATCGTGTAGACGAGCAGCGCCACGATGATGACGTTGTTCTCGCTGAACTGGGTCGCCTGGTTGATCATGTAGCCGAGACCGGAGTTGGCGTTGATCTGCTCGGCGACGACGAGCGCGAGCCACGCGACGCCGAGCGACTGGCGCAGGCCGACGAGGGTCTCAGGCAGCGCCCCCGGCAGGATGATGTGGACGAGCGTCTCCCAGCGGCTGAGGCCGAGCGAGCGCCCGAGCTCGCCGAGGCGGCCATCGACGCCCCGGATGCCGCTGAATGCGTTGAGATAGAGTGGGATGGTGGCGCCGAGCGCGACGAGCAGGATCTTCGGCAGCTGGCCGATCCCGAACCACACGATGAACACGGGGATGAGGCCGAACAGCGGCAGCGTGCGCAGCATCTGCATGATCGGATCGATCGCCTCCTCGCCGACGCGGCTGAGACCGGCCACCACGGCGCACAGCAGCGCCACCGCAGCACCGACGGCGAAGCCGATCGCCATCCGTTCCAGCGAGATGAGCATCGCGTGCTGCAGGGTGCCGCCGAACTCCGTCTGGCTGATCGTGACGAGGTTGTATGCCTTGCTCACCACGGCCGTCGGCGGCGGAAGCTTCTGCGACGAGATGAGATGCAGGGCGCTCGACAGCTGCCAGACGACGAGCAGCGCCACCGGACTGATCACCCGGCGCCAGCCGGACACGCGCCGAATACGGCGACGGGGGCGGCGGCTGGCCACCGCGGCACCTCCGGCCTCTCCGGGGGCGCTGATGGGCCGCGAGCCGAGGTTGGTCGTGCTCATGGGGTTCTCCTGGAATCGAGTTGGTTCGAGCCGCCACGCGAGGGCGCAGGCGCTGCCCGGACCTAATCTACACAAAGTCGATCGGCTTAATTTGTTCACGCCCGCACGAGACACCTGGCGCGGCGCGAACCACCAGCGAGCAGCGAGAGCTCAAGGGGCGGGGCGGCCGCTCCGAACCCCCTCGCGAACGCCCCGCCGGCGGCCCACGCTCCGTCCACAGCCAGCGGGGGATGCGGAGCGACCACCCGCCCCGCCCCCTAGAGCCCGGCGAACTCCAGGAACAGCTCGCGGGCGGCGGCGATCCCACGGTCGACGTACGCGACGAGCAGCCGCTCGTTGGGCGAGTGGATGTTCGCGTCGGGCAGCGAGAAGCCGGTGATGATCGTCGGGATCTCGAGGTCGGCGAGGGCGGCGACGATCGGCAGCGTGCCGCCGGAGCGCACGAGCAGCGGGCGGACGCCCAGGGCCCGTTGGAAGGCGTCGAGGCCGAGCGCGACGGCCCGCGCGTCGGGGTCGACGATCCCCGGGCGGGCGGTCGACTTCAGCTCCACCTCGAGCGTCGCGCCGAGCGGCGTCGCGGCGGCCGCCAGCTCGCGGAAGGCGGCGACGATCGTCGCGACGTCCTGACCGGGTGCGAGCCGCATCGAGACGTTGGCCTGCGCCTCGACGGGGAGCACCGTCTTCTCGAGCACCGGCGAGCCGCCGTGGATCCCGTTCACGTCGAGCGCCGGCTCCGCGAACGTCCGCGAGTAGTAGTCGCGGGCGGCGTCCGGGTCGCGCGGCGCGACCCCGGCGAGCTCGAGCTCGGCGGCGCCGGCCGGCAGCTGCGCCCAGCTCTCGAGCTCCGCGTCGGTCGGCGCGCGGATGCCGGCCCGCAGCGGCTCGGGCAGGCGCCCGCCGGAGGACGGCGCGAGCGTCGCGAGCGTCTCGCACAGCGCCTGCACCGCGTTCAGTGCCGCGCCGCCGTACATGCCGGAGTGAAGATCGCGCGCGCCGGTGCGCAACGTGAGGTGGAAGTACGCCATGCCGCGGGTGGCGAGGTCGAACGCCGGCACGTCGCGGGCGATCATCCCGGAGTCGAAGATCACCGCCGCGTCTGCGCCGCGGCCGTCGCGCTCCAGGAAGGTGAGCACCGACTGACCGCCGGTCTCCTCCTCCCCGTCGCACACGAAGCGCACGTTCACGGGGAGCGTTCCGGGGGCGGCGAGCTCCCGGGCAGCGGCCAGCAACGCGTACAGCTGCCCCTTGTCGTCGGCCACCCCGCGGCCGTAGAGGTACTCGCCGCGGATCGTCGGCTCGAACGGCGGGGACTCCCACAGCTCCAGCGGATCGGGCGGCTGCACGTCGAAGTGCCCGTAGCAGAGCACCGTCGGCGCGGCGTCCGCGTCGTGGGCCGCGCGGAGCTCCCCGACGGCGAGCGGCTGCCCATCCACCTCGATGATCTCGGCGCTGCCGCCGGCGGCGCGGATGAGCGCGCACACCCACTCCCCGGCACCGCGCACGTCGCCCGCGTGCGCGGGATCGGCGCTCACCGAGGGGATCCTCAGGAACTCAGCGAGCTCCGTCAGCCACACCGGATCGGACACGGGAGCGGACCCTAGTACACGCGCCCGAACGGGCGCTTCCACACCTGCCCGCCATGGGCCGCGACGCAGAGCGGACGTGTCACATACCCGCCCTTGACGCGGGCGTCACAATTTCGTGACAAATGGTGCGGGGTGCGTGCCTACATTTCCC
>CAXTTD010000248.1:0-923 GCA_964246945.1 uncultured Solirubrobacteraceae bacterium
CTGGTGGTGCTCGCCCACCACGATGCCGCCCCCACCGGCGCGATCTTCGACCAGCGGCTGCAGGCGTGGTTGGCGACCCGCTTCCCGGGCCTGATCGAGCGGGCCGACACCGCGTTCCCGATGTGGTGGCTGCCGCTCGCCGCCCACGGGCTCGTGGCCGCCGGCGCGCTGCAGGGCCGCCGGCACATGATCGGCCTCGGGCTGTTCGGCACCCTGCTCGCCTCCGCCGCCTTTCACGACGTCGCCCGCAGCCCGATCGTGCCCGGCGCCAACGACAACTTGAGCGCGGTCGCCGCGCTGGTCGGGCTCGCCGAGCGTCTCGAGTCCGAGCCGCTCGAGGATCTGCAGGTGCTGCTCGTCTCCTGCGGCGCCGAGGAGGTGATCCAGGGTGGGATCCACTCCTTCGCGCGCGAGCACTTCGGCTCGCTGGACCCCGAGCACACGTGGTTCCTCAACCTGGAGACGGTCGGCTCCCCCCGCCTCGCCCTGCTCGAGGGCGAGGGTCCGGTGGTGATGGAGGACTACCACGACCGCTCGTTCCGCGACCTCGTCGAGCGCTGCGGCGCCCGCGCCGGCGCTCCCCTCCTGCGGGGCTTGCGGGCCCGCAGCTCGACCGACTCGGTGGTGCCCAACCGGGCCGGATATCCGACCGCGACGCTCACCTCGATCAACCGGTACAAGGCGCTCGCGAACTATCACCTGATGAGCGACACGCCAGAGAACCTCGACTACGGGACGGTCGCCGAGGCGATCATCGTGGCCGAGGCGGTCGCCCGGGCGCTCGCCGCGGGCCACTCCGACTGAAAGCCGCTACGGGTTCTCGGGGCGCGCGGCGCTCGCCGCGTACTCGCGGTCGGCCGGTGCCGGCTCGAGCCCGCTGGGGATCGGCGGCTCCGGCGTCGTGGGGGGGGCCCGCCCCCCCC
>CAXTTD010000248.1:933-4866 GCA_964246945.1 uncultured Solirubrobacteraceae bacterium
CGTCGGCGTCCCCCGCCGCCCGCGGCGACCGACGCCGATCCACGGCTCACCCTTGGCGGGGATCGCCGAGGCGAGCGCTGCCACGAACATCGCGGCGAGACCGAAGATGAATGCGGAGCTCAACGCGTTTGAGAACGGGCTGGAGATCACCTGCGGAAAGAACGAGTGTCCGAGGAGGATCGACTGCTGGTGGGCCGAGACGTGGTGGATGCTCGAGCCGAGCAGCGTCTTGATCGGGTTGTAACCCAGGAACGCAGCGAACAGCGTGGATACCGGCGGAAGATTGGCGGCGTGGCTCGCCGCGGCCTTGGAGACGCCATGGGCGGTGAGATTGCTGTACAGCGAGTGGTGCAGACCGCCGGAGAGCCCGACGATCATGAGGCTGAAGAAGATGCCGATCGACAGGACCGCGCCGGAGTTCATGAACGTCGCCACCATGCCGCCGCCGGCGCCCCGCTGGTTGGCCGGCAGCGAGTTCATGATGCTCGCGCGGTTGGGCGAGAAGAAGATGCCCATCCCAAGTCCGTTGATCACGATCGCCGCCGCAAACACCGGATAGGAGAAGTTGACCGGCAGCGCGAGCAGGAACACGAACGAACCGGCGGCGATCAACATCCCGAGCACCGCGAACGGACGCGGACCCATGCGGTCAGACAACGCACCCGCCACCGGTCCCGCGAAGAGCATCCCGGCGACGAGGGGAAGCAGGTAGATGCCGGCGTACAGGGGGGTGTTGGAGAAGCTGATGCCGTGGCGGGGCAGGTAGATGCCCTGCAGCCAGATGATGAGCACGAACTGCAGACCACCGCGGCCGATCGACGACAGCAGCGACGCAACGTTGCCGGCCGCGAACGCCCGCACCTTGAACAAGTCGAGGTGGAACATCGGCGACTCCACGCGCGTCTCGATGAAGCAGAAGGCGATCAGCACGAGGATCCCGCCGCCGATCTCGGTGATCACCCGGGGGCTCGTCCAGCCCATCACGTGGCTGCCGTAGGGCTGGATCCCGTAGGTGATGCCAACCATGATCGCGATCAAGCCGACCGCGAACGTGACGTTGCCCCACCAGTCCATCCTGGCCGGTTTGCGCTCGGAGAGATCCCGCAGCTTGGCGAAGCCCCACGCGGTGCCGAACACGCCGAACGGCACCGAGACGAGGAACACCGCCCGCCACGCGACGGGGGCGAGCACGCCGCCGAGGACGAGGCCGATCGAGGATCCCGCGACGGCGGCGACGCCATTGATGCCGAGCGCGAGGCCGCGCTGGTTGGCCGGGAAGGCGTCGGTGATGATCGCCGAGGAGTTGGCGAACAGCATCGCTCCGCCAACCCCCTGCAGGGCGCGCATGATGATGAGCCACAGCGCGCCGTCGGAGCCCTTCATCCAGGTGACCGACAGCAGCACGCTGAACACCGTGAACACTGCGAACCCGAGGTTGAACGTCCGCGCGCGGCCGTAGATGTCGCCGAGGCGGCCGAGCGAGACGACGAGCACCGCGGTGACCACGAGGAAGCCGAGGATGAGCCACAACAGGTAGTTGGTGTTGCTCGGCAGCAGCGGGTTGAGGTTGATCCCGCGGAAGATGTCGGGCAGCGAGATGAGCAGGATCGAGGAGTTGATGGTCGCGATCAGCACCCCGAGCGTCGTCGTGGAGAGCGCGATCCACTTGTAGTTCCCGGGAACCAGGTTGCCGTGGTGGTCGCGGCGGACCTCGGTGGCGGCCGCCCCTGATGCGTTGCCGTTCTCGGACTCGTTCGTCATGCGTCGAACGAGACTAGCAATGACTTTTTACGTAAGCGTCAGGTTAGGTGAAGGCGGTGCACACCCCGCGCGCGCCTCAGGCGGCGTGCCACACCGCGTCATCCCCCAGCGGGATGGACGTCGCGCGCCCGGCGTCCACGAGCTCGATCAGCGCCCGCTCGGCGGCCGGCCGGTCGACCGCGTCGTTGCCCTCGGTCATGCAGGCCGCGACCTCCTGGCTGGTGAGCCCGCCGGGGAAGGCGGCGAGCAGCGGCGCCGGATCAGCGGGTGCGGGGCGGCGCTCGAGAGTCGGGTCGAGATTGGCCACGATCACGTCGTAGGCCTCGATCGTCTGAAAGCCGCCGGCCTCCAGGCGCAGCCCGCCGGACTGAAAGACGACCGAGGGCGCGGTGTAGCGCACCTGGCCGTCGCTGTTCCCGGCCTTGCCCTGCATCTCGGTCGGCGAGCCCGCGGCGGTCCGGCTGTGGGCCTTGTCGGCCGCGTAGGCCTCGCTCACCTCCGGCGAGTCGAGCGCGGCGCCGATGGCGGCCACGTCGAGGCCCGGCACCGTCTCGAGCACGGCGAGGATCTGGGCATCGTCGTCGAGCAGCAGGTCGCTCGTGAAGTTCGCGAGCTGGAGCGCCCGGTACACCGCCCACTCGCTCCCGGGCGAATGCAGCCGCGCAGCGACGATCGCCCGGCAGCCCCGGGCGGTGCCCCCGACCCGGGGCTTGGGGGCGAGCGAGAACGGCATCCCGTAGCGGCGGAAGCGCAGCTTGCCCTGGGCTTGGCGCAGCGGCGTGTAGCCACGCTCCAGGTACTGGTCGGCGCGCTCGGTGAGCCCGATCGCCACCAGGCGCCAGGTGAGCTGGTCGCCATAGCGCCATTCGAGCACGCGCAGAGCGGGACTCGCCGAGTACGCCCACGGGCACGCGGAGTCAGTGAACAACGTCGCGGAGATCATGGCTCGAGACTATCCGCGAGCCGCTCGATGAATGCGACCTGGGCGGGGTTCAGACGCTCCCGCGCCTCCGCGAGGGCGAACCACCGAGCCCGGTCGACCTCGGGGAACGACTGGGTCCGGCCCGAGCGCGGCGGCCACTGCAGCTCGAACGTGTCCGAGACGATCGCGTCGGCATCGAGGTCGCCCTCGAGCGCCCAGCCGGTGATCCGCTTGCCCGATTTCAGCCGCACCTCGCCGAGCGCGAGCGGCTCGCCGTCCGGCGGAGGCGAGCCCAGCTCCTCGGCGAACTCGCGGCGCGCGGCGGCCAGCGGGTCCTCCCCGTCGTCGAGCTCGCCCTTGGGGATCGACCATGCGCCGAGGTCGCGGCGGGCCCACAGCGGGCCGCCGGGATGGACGAGCAGGACCTCGACCGTGGGCGGGGTCGTGTTCACGCGGCGGTGCAGCAGGATCCCGGCGCTGCGCATGACGTCTGTGATAGCGGATCGAGGAGGAACCGCATCTGCCACGACGCCCCGGACGCGCCTCCGTGGGTCGGGGAGCCGGCGAACCGCTCGGAGACGCCGAGTCAGCCGGCCCGGGCCGCGAAGAACTCGCCCAGCGCCGCCGCGGTCGCGTCGGGGAGGTCCTCGGGGATGTAGTGGGAGGCGTCGACCACCTCGCCGTGGACGTCGTCACCCCACGCGCGCCAGATCCCGAGCACGTCGTCGTGCTGGGTGGGCAGCGCGCCGTGGGCGCCCCACTGCACGAGCAGCGGGCAGGCAATCCGGCGTCCCGCGGCGCGGTCGGCCGCGTCGAGAGCGCGGTCGATGCTCGCCCCCGCGCGGTAGTCCTCGCACATCCCCTGCACCGCCGCGGGGCTCTGGGCGCGGTCCACGTAATCCTGAACGAGCTCCAGCGGGAAGCCGGGCGCGCCTGCCCGGACCTGGGCGAAGTGGTGGGAGAAGAACGTCTCGGGCGGCGCGGCGAGCATCATCTGCTCGGGCTGCGGCGCCGGGCGAGCGAGGAACCCCCAGTGCCAGTAGTCGAGGGCGAAGCGGTCGTTCGCCCGCTCCCACACCTCGACGGTCGGCACGATGTCGAGCACCGCCAGTGCGGTGACCGCGTCCGGGGAGTCGAGCGCCATCCGGTACCCGACCCGGCCGCCGCGGTCGTGGCCGGGGGGCGCGGGCCGCGCGGGGGGGGGGGGGGGGCGCGCCGGGCCCCCGGCAGCCCCCCACCCCGCGGGGGGG
>CAXTTD010000248.1:4876-5383 GCA_964246945.1 uncultured Solirubrobacteraceae bacterium
CCGGGGCGGGGGCGGCGCGCGCCCTCCGGCCCCCGCCCCGGCCGCCGGGGGGGGGGCCGGCGAGCGCGAAGCGCTCGTGGCCGAGGGCTGCCATCACCTGCACGAGATCAGCAGCCATCGCTCGCTTGGAATGCGGCACGTGGTCCTCGGCGGGCGCCGGCTGCAACGAATCCCCATAACCGGGCAGGTCGGCGGCAACCACGGTGAAGCGCTCGGCGAGCGCCGGGGCCACCGCGTGCCAGATGAGGTGGGTCTCGGGCCAGCCGTGCAGCAGCAGCAGCGGCGGTCCGCTGCCGCCGACCACGGCGTGGACGCTGCCGCGGTCGGTGTCGGGATCGACGTGCGTGAAGCCCTCGAACATTCCGGGTGGAGACGCTAGCGGCGCCGAGCGTCGCGGGGCATCTTTCGGGCGCGGGGCGCCCGTTTTATGCCCAGCTCGCCGGAGTGACGGCGACCGGGATCGACGATCACGCCCCGGCAAGGATCGGCACCGAGTCGGTGAGAATC
>CAXTTD010000249.1:0-5382 GCA_964246945.1 uncultured Solirubrobacteraceae bacterium
GTCTACGACAGCAGCCCGATCCGCTGCGCCCGCTGCACGGCGTCGGCCCGCCCCCGCGCGCCCAGCTTGCGGTACAGCGCGCTCGTGTGCTCCTTCACGGTGTGCGGGGAGAGGAACAGCGTGGAGGCGATCTCCCGGTTGGTGGAGCCGGCGGCGATCAGGTCGAGCACCTCGCGCTCGCGCTCGGAGAGCAGCGGGGCCGGCTGCTCGGAGGTGGGCGAGAACAGCGTCTGGCCGAGGCCGACTGCGCGCACCGCCCGGGCGACCTCCGCCGCCTCCCAGTCCTTGGAGATGAACCCCGAGGCGCCCGCGGCGCGGGCCGCCGCCGGCGACATGCGGCCCGAGCCGGAGATGAGCAGCACCCGGGTTCCCGGTGAGGCGCGACGGATCGACGCGCACACGTCGGCGCCGGACTCCCCGGACAGGAACAGGTCGACGAGCGCCACGTCGGGCGCGAGCGTCGGAAGCAGCGCGAGCGCCTCCTCGCCCGAGCGCGCCGCCAGGCAGCGCTCCACCCACGGCTGCTCGCCGAGCAGCATCCGGAACCCCCAGTGCACGACATCGTGGTCGTCGACGACGAGCACCCGCAGGCGGCGTCCCACCGTTCCGGCGGCCGGCCGCGCGCTCACCGGGCGCTCTCGCCCCGGGGCACGAGGAGCCGCACCCGCCACTCTCCCTCACCGGGCGCGCCGAAGTCGACGACGCCGCCGTGCTGGAGCGCCTCAAAGGCGGCGAGCCGCAATCCCATGCCGGTTCCCCGGGGCGTGTCGCGCACGCCGTCGTTGCGGACCTCGAGCGAGAACGTGTCCGCGTCGGCGCTCACGTGGACCTGCACCGCGGTGGACTCGGCGTGCTTGGCGACGTTGCGCAGCGCCTCGGCGAGCACCGACTGGGCGAGCGGCTCCGCCCACCCCGGGACCTGCGCCCCGTCCTGCCAGTCCACCGTCACCAGAGCGGTCAGGGGAGCGGCGCCCACCCCCGCCTTCGCCACCCGGGCGAGCTCGGCGGCGAGCGTGCGTGCCGGCGAGACCCGCATCCCGAGCGGCGCCAGCGGACGCTCGAGCGCCTCACGCAGGTCGCCGAGCGCCTGCGTCATCTCCACCCGGCAGCGCTCACGCTGCTCGGCGTCGAGCGGCGCCTCGGCACTCAGCGCGAGTGAGACCCCGAACAGCCGCTGCACCACGCGCTCGTGGATCTCGCGGGCGAGCGCGATCCGCTCCCCGAGGCGGCGATTGCGCTCCTGGGAGCGGGTCGCGTTGCGCGCGGTGGCCCCCAGCGCCGCGGTCTTGCCGAGCGTCCACAGCAGGTGGCGCTCGCCGTCCTCCAGTGCGAAGCGCCCCCCGCCGCGATCGGCGAGGATCACCCCGTAGGCGTGGCCGGCCGCCGACAACGGCGTGCACACGAGGGTGGTGATCCCGAAGCGTTCGGCGTACGCGGAGGCCGCCCCGCCGAGCTCCTGGGCGACGACCACCTCGTCGCGGGCGAGCGCCTGCTGCACGAACGGGGTGGCACGCATCGATTCGGGCAGCGTGAGATCACGGAACGAGGTGCCATGGGCGCCGACCACCACCGCCCGCCGCCGCGGCACGTCGGCGAGGAAGATCGCCGCCCGCTCCATCGTGGTCAACCGGCAGATCGCCTCGCAGATGCGGTCGTAGAAGTCGGTCGAGGAGGTGTCGGTATCGAGCTCGGCGAGCAGCTCGACGAACACCTCGAGCGGCTCGACCCCCGCGGACAGCGCCGGCGGACGCTCGACGCTCATCGCGGAGCCTCAGACCGTGGCCGGCTCGAGCTCGTAGCGGCGGCGGATCTCGTACAGGGTGGTGCGCTCGGCGGCGGGTCGCCCGGCGGCGTGGGCGGCGGCCACCAGCTCCGCGGGCTCCACGCGCACCCCGTGATAGGAGCCGGCCATGCGGCTGATCGACTCCTCCATGAGCGTGCCCCCGAGGTCGTTGACCCCCCACGAGAGCGCCTCGGTGGCCGCGTCAAGTCCCATCTTCACCCACGATGCCTGGAGGCTCGCCACCGTGTCCCCGAGCGCGAGCCGGAACACCGCGGTGTGCTTGAGGTTCTCCTCCCGGGTGATCTCCTGCACCCCGTGGGCGCGGCCGAGGCGGGTCTGGAACGGGATGAACGACAGCGGCACGAACTCGGTGAAGCCGCCGGTGCGCTGCTGCAGCTCGCGGACCACGCGCATGTGCTCGGCGAGCTCGGTGGGCTCCTCTATGTGACCGAACATCACCGTCGCCGTGGAACGGATCCCGCTCGCGTGGGAGGCCTCGATGATCTCCACCCAGCGCGCGACCGGCAGCTTGTTGGGCGAGATCCGCTCGCGCACGCCGTCGACGAGCACCTCGGCGGCGGTGCCGGGCGTCGAGCCGAGTCCGGCCTCGCGCAGCCGCGCGAACACCTCGCGGGGCGAGAGCTCGCTCACGTCGCACATGTGCGCGACCTCCATCGGCGAGTACGCGTGCAGGTGCAGCGCCGGCGCGAGCTCCTTGGCGAACCGCAGCCATCCCAGATAGTCCTCAAGTCCCCAGTCCGGGTGGATCCCCGACTGGATGCACAGCTCGGTGGCGCCGGCCGACACCGCGTCGGCGACCCGCTCGGCGAACGCCTCGCGCGAGTGCTCGTAGGCGTCGGGCGAGCGCTTGGACTGCCCGAAGCCGCAGAACGCGCAGCCGACCACGCATACGTTGGAGACGTTGATGTTGCGGTTGACGACGAAGCTCACCGTCTCCCCTGCGACCCGCGCGCGCAGCTCGTCGGCGGCGGCCCGCAGATCCTCGATCACCTCGGGACGGCGCTCGGCGAACAGCGCGGTGAGCTCCTCCTCGCGCAGCGTCGCCCCGTCGCGGGCGCGCTCGATCGCCCGCGGCGCGAGCCCCGAGTCGATGTCGAGCGCCACCCGGCGACCCGAGCCCCGGCGGGGGATGAACGACCAGTAGCGGCTCGTGATCACGTCGAGCACCGGCGCGGCGACCCACTCGGGGTCGATGTACTCGGGGTACACGCACAGCCGCTCGGACAGCGCGTAGCCGTCGGCGGCCAGGCGCGTGCGCACCTGCGCCGGGGAGGGGAACGGGTGCTCGGGCGAGATGTGGTCGCCGTTGGCCGACAGCCCCCCGAGGTCGGTGGCACCCGCGGCCACCAGCTCGGGCCACCAGTCCGAGAGGTTCGGCGGCACCTGGATTCCGACGTCGGGCATCAGCCGCCTGGCCTCGCCGATGAGCCCCGTCATGTCCTCAAGGCTCACCGGGCACGCCCACTTCGGCATGTCGAGCGCCGGACCGGAGCCCACCCCGGTGCGCCAGTATTCGGCGGCCGCCCCCTCCGCGATCTCGCCCGGCTCGCGGCCGTAGTAGCTCTGATGGGGGACGAAGTTCTGGAGGATCACCTCCTGGAGGTGACCGTGGGCGGCGTGCAGCCGGGCGAGCTCCTCGAGCGAGGCGACCCGTTCCTCGAGCGTCTCCCCGATTCCGACCAGGATTCCGCTGGTGAACGGGATCCGCAGCTCCCCGGCGGCCTCGATGGTGGCGATCCGGTGGGCCGGATGCTTGGTCGGCGAGCCGGCGTGCACGGTCTCCATCAGCCGCTCGGACACCGACTCGAGCATCAGCCCCTGGGAGGCGGTCACCTCGCGCAGCCGCCCGAGGTCCGCCGCGCTCAGCGCCCCCAGGTTGGTGTGGGGGAGGATCCCCCGTTCCAGGGCCCGCTCAGACGCCCACACCACGTACGCGGTGAAGTCGGCGAACCCGTACTCGGACAAGCGCGCGGCGACGCCCGCGTTCACCTCGGGCAGCTCCCCGGTGAGCACCAGCAGCTCCTTGATCCGATGCTTCCTCGCCGGGCCGTCGAGGACCGCGAGCACCTCCTCGGGGGAGTGCAGGTGCGTCTGGTGGGTCGCGAACGCGCAGTACTTGCAGTAGCAGCGGCATGTCCGGGACAGCGACAGCGTGAGGTTGCGGCTGAAGGTGACGCGGCGGCGCACTGTCTCGGCAGTCTAGGCACGTCCGTATAGTCCGCCCGCGATGCGCCGCCGCCTCGCCGCCGGACTGCTCGTCGTGGCGAGCGCGCTCACGCTTGCCGCCTGCGGGAACAGCACCACCGATCATCCTCTGAAGAGCGCCTCGCTGGTGCTCGACTTCACCCCCAACGCGGTCCACGTGGGGATCTACACCGCGCTCTACCGCCACCTCGACACCGCGCACGGGATCCGCCTGCACGTCGAGGTCCCGGGAGCCTCCACCGACGCGATCTCCGAGCTCGAGGACGGTCGGGTGAACTTCGCGATCCTCGACATCCACGACCTGGCGATCGCCCGAGCCAAGGGCATCCCGATCGTCGGCGTGCTGCCGATCGTCGAGCGCCCGCTCGCCTCGGTGATCACCGCCCCGTCGGTGCGCACCCCGCGCGAGCTCCAGGGCCGGACCGTCGGGGTCACCGGGGATCCGAGCGACCTCGCGGTCCTGAACTCGATCGTCGCCGGCTCCGGCGGGAACCCGGCGAAGGTGCGCACGATCAACATCGGCTACGACGCGGTCGCTGACCTGATCTCCGGCCGCGTCCCCGCGGCGACCGCGTTCTGGAACGACGAGGGGGTGACCCTCAACCGCCGCAAGCCGGGGTTCCACGTGTTCCGCGTCGAGGACTACGGGGCCCCCTCCTATCCGGAGCTCGTCGTCTCCACCACCACCGCCACCGCGCGGCGGGACCCCGCGCTGGTCCGCGATCTGGTGGCGACGCTCACCGCCGGCTACGACGCCGCACTCGCCCACCCGGCGGCCGGCGCCCATGCCCTCGAGTCCGAGGTCTCGGGGCTCGACCCGGCGCTCGTCACCGCCGAGCTACCGGGCCTCGAGCGCGCGTTCACCGGCCCCGAGGGCCACTTCGGAGTGCTCGACATCCCGCTGCTGCATCGCTGGGCGCGCTGGGAGGCGCGGTTCGGGATCGTGAAGCGGGTACCCGACGTGGCCACCACGTTCGACACCGCGTTCGCGCCCCGGAATTAGCGAAGGGCGCCCTGGCGGGCGCCCCGGTTTCGCAGCGGTGGGTCGCGGCGCGGGTCTACTGCGAGAACAGCTTCTTGTACTCCTGGCGCACCGACTCGGTGCGCCCCCAGCCCTCCATCACGGTGGCGCGGCCGACGCGCAGCTCGCGCTGAGCGATCTCGCCGGCGAAGCCCCCGTCGTCAAGCAGCCGCAGCGCCAGGTGGACCGCCGGGACCGCGGCGGCGTGGCCGAAGCGGTGGGCGACCAGCACCCGCCAGTGCCAGTCGTGGTGGGAGTAGGGCTGGGCGTTGCAGCTCACCATGATCACCGCGGCGTCGACGTAGCGGCTCTCGTCGAAGATGCGGACGTCGAGCTCGAGGTCGGTCCAGTC
>CAXTTD010000250.1:0-5333 GCA_964246945.1 uncultured Solirubrobacteraceae bacterium
GTACCGGATCGCGCCGAGCTGGATCGCGAGGCCGCCGACCAACGCGTTCAGACCGCGGGCGAGCCCCGTGATCGGGGCGGCGACGACGCCGACCAGCTGGCCGTAGAGCACATCGCGGCTGGGCAGGCGCGCGATCGAGCGCACGTCCTCGGCGCTGAGCGGCGAACCGCCGAGGATCCCGCCCCGGAACTCGAGCAGCTGCAGCTCGCGGGCGGTGTCGTTGAGCGCCTTGGCGGCGGCCGCCGGATCGCCGGCGACGAACGTCAGCGCGGTGGGGCCGACCAGCAGCGGCTTGATCGACTCCATGCCGGCCTGGTCGGCGGCGCGCTCGGACAGCGAGTTCTTGACCACCCGGAAGCGAGCGTCGGCGCCGCGCAGGCGGGCACGCAGCTCGGCGGCCTGGGCGACCGAGATCCCGCGATAGTCGACCACGAAGATCGCCGCCGCGGAATCGAACTGCTCGGCGATCTCGTCGACGACCGCTGTCTTCTCGTCTCTGTTCATCTCACATGCTCTCGTTCACGACGGACGCCCGCGGGTCGGCGGGCGTCGGACAACGAACTCACGATCTCGTGAGAGCGGTGAGGACTTCCGCCTGCCCCGGGCTTACACGCTGGTCGCCGGGGGTCTCGGGCTTCGTCTGTGGTGGGTGCGGACCTGACTCTACCTCGGTGCTCGAACGATCGACTACGCGGCGACCGGCTCGCCGACGATGTCACGGGTGATCGACGGGTCGACCTTCACGCCGGGG
The DNA here is from genome assembly GCA_964246945.1 of uncultured Solirubrobacteraceae bacterium. Classification (GTDB taxonomy): domain Bacteria; phylum Actinomycetota; class Thermoleophilia; order Solirubrobacterales; family Solirubrobacteraceae; genus Palsa-465. The sequence goes on from CAXTTD010000250.1 coordinate 752, forward strand.
CCCATCGTGGACGCGAACACGATCGAATGGATGTAGCGGCCCTTCGCCGCGGCGGGCTTGGCGCGGGTGATCTCCTCCATCACGGCGGCGTAGTTCTCGAGCAGCGCGCGCTCCTCGAACGCCTGCTTGCCGATCACCAGGTGGACGATCGCGTTGCGGTCGGTGCGGTACTCGACCTTGCCGGACTTCGACTCCTGCACCGCCTTGGCGACGTCCATGGTCACCGTGCCCACGCGCGGGTTGGGCATCTTGCCCGCCGGACCGAGGATCCGGCCCAGACGTCCGACGACTGGCATCATGTCCGGGGTGGCGATGGCGACGTCGAAGTCGTCGAAGCCCTCCTGGATGCGCTTGGCGAGATCCTCGCCACCGACGACGTCCGCGCCCGCCTCCTGCGCCTCGCGGGCCTTATCGCCCTGGGCGAAGACGGCGATCGTCACGTCCTTGCCGAGTCCGTTGGGCAGCGCGATCGTGCCCCGCAGCTGCTCGTCGGCGTGGCGGACGTTGAGCCCGGTGCGGATGTGGACCTCGACTGACTCGTCGAACTTCGCCCGGGAGAGCTGCTTGACCAGCGCGAGCGCCTCGTCGGGCGCGTACTCGCGCTGGCGGTCGAAGCGCTGGCGCGCCTCCTCGTAACCCTTGCCGTGCTTGGCCATCGCTATACCACCTCCACGCCCATCGAGCGGGCGGTGCCGGCGATGATCTTCGCGGCGGCGTCGATGTCGTTGGCGTTGAGGTCGTTCATCTTCTTCTCGGCGATCTCGCGCAGCTGCGCGGCGCTGATCTGAGCGACCTTGTTGCGGTTGGGCTCCGCGGAGCCCTTCTCGAGCGACAGCGCCTGCTTGATGAGCACCGCCGCCGGCGGGCTCTTGGTGATGAACGTGAACGAACGGTCCTCGTAGACCGTGATCACCACCGGGATCACCGTGCCGGCGTCGGACTGCGTCTGGGCGTTGAACGCCTTGACGAACTCCATGATGTTGACGCCGTGCTGGCCGAGCGCCGGGCCGACCGGCGGTGCCGGGCTCGCCTGTCCGCCGACCGCCTGGAGCTTGATCTGGGTGAGAACCTTCTTGGCCATGTGACCTTCCTAGTTCGAGCGACAGCGGTCGAGGCCGCTGCCTCCTAGTGGGTGAACCAACACGAAACAACGGGGGTCGCGCGAGCGACCCCTCCCAAAGCTAGAGCTTCTTGACCTGGTCGAAGCCGACCTCGACCGGGGTCTCCCGGCCGAAGATGGAGACGAGCACCTTGAGCTTCTGGGCGTCCTCGTTGACCTCGGAGATCTCGCCGGAGAAGTCCGACAGCGGCCCGGAGACGACCTTCACCGACTCGCCGATCGAGAACTGGGCGCGGCTGCGGGGGCGCTCCTGCGGCTCCATGTGCAGCAGGCGGTCGACCTCGATCTGGGTGAGCGGCACCGGCTCGTTCGACGCGCCGACGAATCCGGTGACGCCGGGGGTCCCCTTCACGAGCGACCAAGAATCCTCGTTGAGGTCCATCTGCACGAGCACGTAGCCGGGCATCGTGCGCTTCTCGACGGTGACCTTCTGATTGTCCTTCATCTCCGAGACCGATTCGGTGGGCACGACGATCTGGCGCACCGCGCGCTGCTGGTGCAGCGAGACGATGCGGTGCTCGAGGTTGTGCTTGACCTTGTTCTCGTGCCCGGAATAGGTGTTGACGACGTACCAGCGGAACATGACTCTCTCTAGAGGATGAAGTTGACGATTTTGGTGGCCACCCAGTCGGCCACTCCAAGATAGGCGCCGGCCACGATCACGAATCCGATCACGACCCCCGTGGCCTGAACGACCTGGCGCTGATCCGGCCACTGTACCCGCTGGAGCTCGCGCCAGCTTCCCTGCACGAAGCCGATCACCCGGTTGCGGCGCCGCGCCGGATGACGTGCCGGCGGCGGGGCCTCATCGGCCTCGTCCTCGGTGATCTCATCGCCGAAGACCTCGCCACCGGGGCCCGCCACCGGGGTCGGTGGGGGACCGCCGAGCCCGGGGATCGCCGCCGCAGGTCCGAGGCCGAGCGGCTCCGGCGACTGCTCGGGCTGCTCGGCGCGGGCCTCGCCGGCGGCGAGCTGCGCCTCGGCGAGCTCCGCGTCCGGGGCGCTGTGACCGAGCGGGTCCGAGGTGTCGTCCACGCGCGAGCCGATGCGCTCGTCGCGACCGGCCCTCAGGCCGCCGGCGGTGCGCAGGCCCGACCGCGCCGGGTCGGCGTCCGACGGCCGGGAGTCGCCCCGGTGCTTGCGGTTACGGTTGCGGTTGCGGTTGCGGGCCATCGATGCCTGCAGGCGCGCTCGCTCAGCGCGTCTCGCGGTGAGCCGTGTGGCGCCGGCACCAGCGGCAGTACTTCTTCAGCTGCAGCCGTTCCGGGTTGTTGCGCTTGCTCTTATTCGTCTGATAGTTGCGGCGCTTGCACTCCTCGCAGGCGAGGGTGGCCGCGATGCGAACGTCTCCACGTGCCATGACCGACGTGCTTTCTGGTGAGATGAGGAAGGATGGCCCACCGGTATACGGGCGCGCTCACGCACGCCCCCGGCGCCGACGCCAGTGTAGCGATGTCACAGTGCGCGATCGCGGGCCAGAATAGTCTCACGCCATGACCACGCTCGACGCCCCTCCGCAGAGCTTCGACCCCGCCGATCTGCAGCGTATTCTCGACGGGCGCTACGCCGAGCTGCGGGACGAGATCCGCGAGGTGCTCTCCCGCGACCGGTTCGCCCCGCCAATCGAGATCGCCCGCGAGGACTACCGCGCGCTCGTGATGGACTGGGCTCGCGAGCTCGCCGCCGCGGGGGTCACCGCGCCCGGCTTCCCGGTGCAGTACGGCGGCGAGGGCGACTTCGGGGCCAACGTCGCCGGCTTCGAGACGATCGCGTTCGGCGACCTGTCGCTGCTCGTGAAGTTCGGCGTCCAGTTCGGACTGTTCGGGGGCGCCGTGCAGCAGCTCGGAACCGCCCGCCATCACGAGCGCTACCTGCACGACATCGCCACCCTCGCGCTGCCCGGCTGCTTCGCGATGTCCGAGGCCGGCCACGGCTCGGACGTGCAGAACCTGCTCACCACCGCCACCTTTGACCCGGACCGAGACGAGTTCGTGGTCGACACGCCGGTCGACGACGCGCACAAGGACTACATCGGCAACGCCGCCCGCGATGGGCGCGTGGCGGTCGTGTTCGCCCAGCTGCACGTCGGCGGGGAGTCGCACGGCGTTCACGCGCTGCTCGTGCCGCTGCGCGGAGAGGACGGGACCGTCCTGCCCGGGGTGCGGATCGAGGACGACGGCCCGAAGCTCGGCCTCAACGGGGTCGACAACGGCCGGATCTGGTTCGACCACGTCCGCGTCCCCCGCGAGAACCTGCTCGACCGCTGGGGCACGGTGTCGGCCGAGGGGGTGTACTCGAGTCCGGTGGCGAACGCCACCAAGCGCTTCTTCACCACCGTCGGAGCACTTGTCCAGGGACGTATCTGCGTCGGCGGCGCCTCGGTGAGCGCCTCCGAGCTCGCGCTCACGATCGCCGTCCGCTACGGGCTGCGCCGCCGCCAGTTCGGCCCCGAGCCCGGCGCGGAAGTCCCGATCCTCGACTACCGCGTCCACCAACGCCGGCTGCTGCCGCTGCTCGCCAAGAGCTACGCGCTGCACTTCGCGCAAGGGCAGCTGCGCGACCGCTTCCACCACGTGATGAGCTCCCCGGACGCGGTCACCGACCTCGAGCGCCGGGAGCTCGAGTCGCTCGCCGCCGGGATGAAGGCGACCGCCAGCTGGCACGCGACCGAGACCATCCAGACCTGCCGCGAGTGCTGCGGCGGGGCCGGCTACCTCGCCCAGAACCGGTTCGCCGCGCTCAAGGCCGACACCGACATCTTCACCACCTTCGAGGGCGACAACGTCGTGCTCATGCTGCTGCAGGCCCGCGGGCGGCTCACCGGCTTCGCCGAGCAGTTCGCCGGGCTCTCCCCGGTCGGCACCGCGTCGTTCGTCGCCTCCCAGGCGGCCGAGGTCGTGGTCGAGCGGCTGTTCGCGCGCAAGATCGCGCAGGTCGTCGGCGACTGGGTGGGGTCGACCGGGGACGAGGAGGACCTGCTCGATCCCGCCGTGCAGCTCGCGCTGTTCCAGTGGCGCGAGGGCCACATCACCGCCTCGGCGGCCCAGCGGTTCCGCCGCCACATCAAGGCCGGGTACGCCCCGTTCGAGGTGTTCCGCTCAATCGAGGATCACGTCGTTGACGTCGCGCGGGCGCACATGGCGACGGTCTTGCTGGAGGCGTTCCAGGCCGCGGTCCGCGACTGCGCGGACGTGCGTTGCGCGGCGGCGCTGAAGCGGATGTGCGACCTGTACGCGCTCACCGAGATCGAGCGCGAGCGGGGGTTCTTCCAGGAGCACGGACGGCTCTCGGGCCCGCGCTGCAAGGCGATCTCGCGCCGGGTCGGCGAGCTGTGCGACGAGGTCCGCGCGCACGCGGGCGGCTACGTGGACGCCTTTGGGATTCCCGACGCGGTCATCCGGGCGCCGATCGGCCTGCGCGATGGGGGCGCTGGCAGCGACGGGGGCGACGGGGGCCATTGGG
>CAXTTD010000251.1:0-5317 GCA_964246945.1 uncultured Solirubrobacteraceae bacterium
GGCTCTGCACCGGGTACTCCCCGGCGGGCCAGCGTTCCTCGTCGGCGTGGCGGGTCACCCACAGCGGATGCGCGATCACCGGCGCGCGGGCGATCACCGGGGAGGCCGGGTCGAACATCGCGGGCAGCGCGGCCCCGGGCACGAGCTTGTAGGCGACCGGATCGCCGTGGGCGTTCGCACGGCTGGGGTTGATGACCTTCCAGCTGCGCTGCGTCGACCAGTCGTAGTCCCGCGCGGCCTCGCTCTCTGAGCGGACCGGCGTCGAGCGCTGAACGAGCGCGAGGCCGTGCGGATTCTGCGCATCCATCGGGGGCGCCTGGGACTCGACCTCCATCACCGTGTTCGCCTCTCCGTCGACGTCGAGATCGAGACGGGCGACGATGAAGTGCTGGTGGAACGGCGCGTAGGTGCGCTCGTCGACGATCGTCCCGTGGCGAGGTCGTGGCGCATCGGGCGCGAGCGTCGTGGTCACCATGATCCCCGTCGCGCGCACCTCGCACTCGATCGACCCGTCCTGGTGAAAGCGCCAGTAGGTGAGGTACTCGTAGTTGGCGACCGTCGCCTGAAAGGAGACCACGAGCCGGCGCATGCGCCGCACCTCCGCCCCCGCGCGCTCGTCGACGTGCTTCCACAGCGGACCGGCATCCTCCTCGTGGATGCAGATCGCGTTGCGGATCGTGAACGGCTCACCCGCCGTATCCGCGAGCGTCGCGTCGAGGTAGCGGATCTCGCCCAGGCAGTCACAGCCGAGCTCGAGCGACTGCGTCATGTAGCCGAGGCCCCACTCGCCAACGTCGAACGCCGTGCGCGCCGCGTGCTCATCACTCGCGTCCCGGTAGGGGACGACCATCTCGGCGAACGACAGCCGATGGGCGACCGGCCGCAGCCGCGCCGGCGGCCTGGGATCCTCATAGCCGACCTGGTGCAGGACGAGGCCCTCACGATGGTTGAAGCCGATCCGCATCCGCCACCGCTGCCACGTGAGCTCGTTGCCGTCGAGGGCGAACGACGGCCCCCGTGGCTGGATGACCTCATAGGGACGCAGATCGTCACGGACCGTCTGGCCCGGGACGAGCGCCGGCCGATACTCACCCATCACGGCGGGAGACCCGAGATCGCCGAGGTCCTGCAGCTCAAGCAGCTCCATGGCGTTGACGTCGACGATCGGGCGCAGACCGCCAATGAAATGCGCGTACGGGTTGCCCTCCGGCGAGCCTCGCCGCCACACATCACACCAGCCGATCCGATGCGCCCGGTGCTCCTCCGGGACGAGGATGCCCCCGTAGGCCCAGAGGTCGAAGAGGACGAGATCGAGGTCGGTGATGCCGCGGCCCGCGAGCGCGGCGATAACGTCCGGGTGCCCGCGCAGGTAAGCGTCGCACTCCTCGGACTCGGCGACGGTGAAGTTCGCCTGAACGCCCGGCCGCCGGCGCACGTCGATCACCACGTCGCGTCCGAGGTCGACGGTGACCTCCTCGACACCGTCGCCGGCACGGTCCCACACCACGGCCCGCGCCCGGCGCTCGACCGGATCGCCCGGCCCCCAGCCGGCCAGGCTCGCCTTGACGGGTTCGATCAGCTCGATCGAGCCAAACCGCCAGCGGGCGGCGTCATCGAAGCGCTCGGCGCGCACCAGCGCGCCGACGCGGGCGATCTCCTCAACGCTGAGCGGATCGAGCGGATGCGGTGTGGACGACACGATCACGCGCGATCCTGACAGCCCCACCGCAAGGGCGTCGAGCCGAACGGCCGCCGAGCTCCGCATGCCGAGTCCCCCGACGACTCGAGCTCGGTCATCCCCTCGACGGAGTGCTTAGCCGACGCGAATGATCATCGGTGGTGGCGCCCGGATCTGGTTCGCCGGTGTGGCAGCGTCGCGCGGCAGCCCGAATCGCCGATCGTCGAGAGCTCGGACCTCAGCTGGATCGGACGCCGTGCTCGAGCCGTCGCACGTCGCGGCTGGCGGCATGTCGCAGCGCGGCAACCTGGGTGGCCGGCGCACGCCCATGGTCGGTCTTCAGACGGGTGACCAATCCGATTCCCACGAGCACGAGCACGCCGACCACCGCGACCACGATGGGCGCGCGAAGCAGATGCCACGCGAGGACGACCACGAGCGCGCCGCCCAGGATCGCGAGCCACAGCGCAAGCATCCGAACAGGTACGCGGCCGGCCTGCAGGCGGGCTTGTTGACCCCCGTCGGTCGACGAGTCGTTTCGGTCCCCGGCGGACAGCGGGGGCCATGTCGCCCCAGAAGCGTGGCGGGCGGGCGCCCGGGAGCGGCTCTGCTCGCGATCTGCTCTCTTGGCCCTCGCCCGGCGCGAGCGAGAACGTCAGTTCAGGCATGGCGTATCGGCCGCGCCGGACGCCACCGACCGCACCCGAGCGACCGCAATCGCCCTCAGCTCGGCGAAGCGCTCGCCGACCGGCGCGCCGGGCTGGGCATCGGTGCGCACGATCGCCTCCCGTACGCGGGCGCAGGCGGCGCGCGGGTCGGTCGATCGCGTCGACAGACGCGCGAGGTCCGCCGGTCGCTGCGCCTCGGGTTGGACGAGCCCCAGATGCTTGGCGATCCCGCCGAGTCGCTCGTCGATGAACACCGCGACCGCATGGTCGACCATCCCGGCGCCGCGGACCTCGAGCAGGATCGCCTCCCCGGCGCCCGGCGAGCGCTGGACTGAGGCTGCGATCACCCGCGAGCGCCCGATCTCCGCCGCCCATTGCGGCGGCGCCACCGCATCCCCGTCGAGCAGTGCGTCGCAGCGGATCCCCATCCCGCCCCCGAGCAGCCGGCCGACGCCTCGGACCACCAGCCGGGCACCACTGCCCGAATGCTCGGCGAGATCCTGCACGAGGCGGTCATAGAGGACCACGTCGGGCTCGACGCCCTCAAGCTTCGGGGCACGGGCGCGACGCTCCCACATCTGGCCGAGCAGCGAGGCGACGAAGCACTCGGTCTCGTAGACGTCGTTGAGCGCCTCGGCCTGTGACGCGATCGCGTCGATCGTGGCGCGTCGGCGCGCGTGGTCGCGAGGGGTGGCTGCGAGCGGCGCGGTCCATGCGCGCAGCTCACGTCGGTTCGGTGTTCTCATACTCACCAGAGCCACGAGCGGGTCGAGTTTCACCCCCCTCCGCACGCGATCTTCCTCGCGGATACGACCCTTGCGACACGTGAGCGAGCTGCTGTGGATCGCCGAGCAGCACCATCGACCGGCCGTTGATTGACTCGCGAGTCAGGATACGCGAGACTCGTCGGGTATGGGCGATCCTCGGCAGCCGACACGCGGATGAAGTCTGAATTGGCGGGTACGCCTGACGTGATCGTGGTGGGAGGGGGAACGGTCGGTGGCTGGACAGCGGTGTTCCTCGCCGAGGCCGGGCTGAAAGTCACTCTGATCGACGCTGACGCCCTCGGCCGCGGCTCAAGCAGCCGCGCCGCCGGGATGGTGCGCGGCCAGGGCGGGACCCCTGCCGCGGTCAAGCTTGGCATGTGGACCCGCGACTTCTACCGCGGCCAGCGCGAGCGCTACGGCGCGGACTCGGGCTTCACGCCGGCCGGGTACCTGCTCCCTGCGTTCACGACCGATGAGCTCACCGCCGCGGGTGCGAGGATGCGGATGCAGCAGTCACTGGGGCTTGATGTGGAGTGGCTCGAGCCCGGTGACGAGCGGTGGGCCAACCCGGTCCTGAGCGCGATGGCGCTCGGCGGCACCTATTCGGCCACCGACGGCTACCTCGACCCCCCGCGCAACGTGGCCGCCTACACCGCCGCCCTGCTGCAGACGGGGGTCCAGGTCCTCGAGCACACCGCCTGCGTCGGTCTGCGCCGCGACACCACCGGCGCCGTCGTCGCCGTCCAGACGACGCACGGTGACCTTCCCGCCGGCCGGGTCGTCCTCGCCGGCGGGGCCGGTCTGGACGCGCTCACCCGCCTGGTCGGCGTCTCGGTCCCGGTCGGAGGCGCCCGTCACCAGGTCGCGGTCACCGCTCCCCATCCGGCACTGGCGCCCGGGCTGCCGATGGGCTTCGACGTCACGGCCGGCCTTTACTGGCGCCCGGAGGACGGCGGCGTGCTGTTCGGCATGAGCAACCCCGCGGAGCCGCCGGGTGAGCACACGGACATCGACTGGAAGTACCTCAAGCAGATGCGAGACCGCCTCAGCGAATTGCTGCCGTCGAGTCGGGGACTGCCCCTGCACCGCGTCTGGGCTGCGACCATCGACTACACGCCCGACCATCTTCCAATCGTTGGAGCGGTCCACGACGCCGACGGCCCGATCCCTGGGCTGGACCTCGCTGCGGCCGCAGGGCACGGGATGATGTGGGGTCCGGCGGTCTCCCGTCTGGCGGCCGACGTCGTGCTCGACCGCGCGAGCGACATCCTCCACCCGGCCGACCTCAGCATGCAGCGCTTCGACGCCGACGGCGCGAGCACCCTCATCCCGGACCCGATCTCACTGCCGTTTCCCGCCCGGACCGGCCACCCGACCGTCGCCGAGCATGCGTCGCACCGCCCCGCCCGCGTCCACGCCGTCAGTCCACATGAGCACCAGAGAGGACACTCAGGATGACACCCACCGACACCACTCCCGCGATCCGCGATTGCGTCGCCGCCGACCTCGAGGCCTGGGACGATCTTGCCGAGGCCACGGGCTCGGTGATGGCCGTGAGCGGCACGGTGCTCTGGAGCGGCGAGGACGACTGCGAAGCCGGCCTCTGGCGGACGACCGCCGGCCCGTCTCGGTGGTCGCTGGAGACGAACGAGTTTGTGCATGTTCTCTCAGGGAGGATGACGGTCACGCGTGACGGAGAGGCACCGATCGAGGTCGGGGCCGGAGACTGCATCTTCTTCGCCAAGGGCTGGACCGGTACCTGGGACATCCACGAGCCACTGCGCAAGTGCTACGTCACTTTCTGAACTGATCACCCCGGGTGCATGCGCAGGCTCATACAACTTGCCATGAAGGATTGGCTCAAGCCTCACGCGTCTTCAGACGTGACGGCGTCTGGCGGGCGCTCCCGCTACAGCGTCAGCCGGGGCCCGGACTCACCCTCGTGGGGTCGGCTGACGGTCTCGTCGTTGATCTCGGCAAGCTCGGCGACGTGACCGCCAAGCAGCCTCACGGCCCCACCTGCTCTCGCTGCCATGAGAGTTTGGGAACGTCCTCCATCAGGCGGACGGTGTACGGATTCTCGGGCCGCTCGAAGACCCGCTCGACCGGTCCGCTCTCGACCACCCGGCCCCTGGAAAGGACGACGACCGACTGGGCGATCGAGCGCACCAGGGCGAGGTTGTGGGTGATGAACAGCAGCGAGA
>CAXTTD010000252.1:0-1023 GCA_964246945.1 uncultured Solirubrobacteraceae bacterium
CCCGAGAGCCACAAGGTCAAGGCGGGGACGCCGACGATGGGCGGGATCATCATCTTCGCCGCGATCATCGTGCCCTACCTCGCGCTCTCCCACCTCGACTGGGAGTCGCTCGGGGTGTTCCTGGTCGCGATCGCCTGCGCGCTGCTCGGGTTCGCCGACGACTACACGAAGATCATCAAACGCCGCTCGCTCGGCCTGCGCGCCCGCTCCAAGCTCGTCTTCACGATCGCCATATCGGTCGGCCTGTGGTTGATCGCGACCAAGAAGGCGAACATCAGCTCCTCGGTGCCGCTGCGCTTCGTCGACGCCTCGATCGACTTCGGCCCCTTCTTCCCGGTGTTCATCTACCTCGTCGTCGCCGGGACGACGACCGCGGTGAACTTCACCGACGGTCTCGACGGTCTCGCCGCCGGCTGTACGGCGATCACCCTGCTCGCCTACATCGGCATCACCTTCATCAGCTATGGCGAGCACGGTCTCACCCTGATCGCGGCGTGTCTCGTCGGCTCCTGTGTTGGCTTCCTGTGGTTCAACAGCTTCCCGGCCTCGATCTTCATGGGCGACACCGGCTCGCTCGGCCTCGGCGGGGCGATCGCCGCACTCGCGGTGATGAGCCGCACCGAGTTCCTGCTCATCCTGCTCGGCGGGATCTTCGTGATCGAGGTGCTATCGGTGGTCATCCAGGTCTTCTCCTTCCAGACGTTTCGCCGGCGGGTCTTCCTCATGGCCCCGATCCACCACCACTTCGAGCTCAAGGCGTGGTCGGAGACCAAGATCCTCCTGCGCTTCTGGATCGTCGCCGTCGCCTGCGGGGCGGTCGGCTTCGTCGTCTACCAGCTGTCGGTCCGCGGCTGACCGAGATGTCCACCCCCCGCCGCCCACCGCTGCCCGCGGGGCCGTTCCTCGTCGTCGGGCTTGCCCGCTCCGGGGTCGCGGCCGCGCTCGCCCTGCGTGCCCGCGGGGAGACGGTGATCGCCCATGACGGCGGCGACCCGGCGTCGCCGGCGCTCGGCGCCGCAGCTG
>CAXTTD010000252.1:1033-5303 GCA_964246945.1 uncultured Solirubrobacteraceae bacterium
TCCCCAGGTTGATGTCGACAAGGTTGGTCGTCACCAGCTCGCCGTCGACGACCAGGTTGTTCAGCGACACGTGGTGCCCGCCGTAGCGCCAGCCCCACGGCGCCGCACCGCCGGGCTCGCCGAACACGCGCAGGTAGTACAGGCCCGGGTCGCGGCCGCGCTCGCGCTGCGTGCCCGCGGGGAAACCGTGCTCGCCTACGACGGCGGCGGCCCCGCGTCCTCGACGCTCACCACCGCCGCCAACCGCCTGCGCGAGGCCGGCGTGGAGGTCGAGCTCGGAGGTGGGGGGGAGGATCTCGTGCGCCGGGTGCGCTCGGTGGTGAAGAGCCCCGGGGTGCCCCGGGAGGCCGCGGTGATCACGACCGCAATCAGCGCCGGGCGCGCCGTGATGGGCGAGCTCGAGCTTGGCTGGCGCCTGCTTCCGAACCGCTTCCTCGCGGTGACGGGCACGAACGGCAAGACGACCACCACCGAGTGGATCGGTCACATCCTGCGCGTCGCCGCCCGCCCGGTGGCGGTGGCCGGCAACGTCGGCACCGCACTCACCTCGCTTACCGGCGCGCTTGATCCTGCGGCGACCGTGGTCTGCGAGGCGTCCTCGTTCCAGCTTGAGGACACGCTCGCGTTCGCGCCGGAGATCGCGGTGCTGCTCAACCTCGCGCCCGACCATCTCGACCGACACGGCACGCTCGAGCGCTACGTCGCGGCGAAGCTGCGGATCTTCGCCCGCCAGGGCAACGACGACACCGCCGTCGCGCCGATCGGGCTGGGGATCGAGGACCTGGGCGGCTGCGCGCGGCGGGTCTGCGTCGGCGCGGGACCGGGCGCCGAGCTCTCCGACGCCGCCGGGCAGCTGTGGTGGGATGAGCGCCCGGTGATCGCGGTGGACGAGATCTCGCTGCCTGGCGCCCACAACCGCCAGAACGCGATGGCCGCCGCCGCCGCATGCCTCGCCGACGGCGTCGCGCCCGAGCTCGTCGCCGAGGGGCTGCGGACGTTCGCCGGAGTCGCGCACCGTCTGGAGAGGATCGCCGAGCACGACGGGGTCATCTACGTGAACGACTCGAAGGCGACGAACGTCGACAGCGCCGTGGTCGCGCTGGCGAGCTTTGAGCGCGGACGCGTGCATCTCATCGCCGGTGGCCGGGGCAAGGGCCAGGACTTCGGGCCGCTCGCCGAACCGGTCGCGCTGCGGGCGCATGCGGTCTACCTGATCGGGGAGGCCGCACGGGAGATCGCGGCCGCGCTGGCTCACACCGGCGTCGCGCTGCATCAGTGCGGCGATCTCGAGACCGCAGTCGCCGCCGCCCGCCGCGCCGCGGCGCCGGGGGAGATCGTCCTGCTCTCGCCCGCGTGCGCGAGCTACGACCAGTTCCGCGACTTCGAGGCGCGAGGAGATCGTTTCCGCGCCCTGGTGTGAGAGACCGCGCCCGCCGGGAAGGCAAACCGCGGGCGCCGTCGAACCTCACGCTGCAGATGGCCGCCGCCACATCTGCGCGTGTTCCGCGCGCCTTGCTACCGAACGCGATCCGCTCGCGCACGCGGACCACCGCGCGCCGGGTCGCGCCACCGCTCGAGCACCGGATCCTGATGACGGCGACGCTGTGCCTGCTCGCCTTCGGGGCGGTCATGGTCTACTGCGCCTCCTCGCCGGCGGGCGCGCTCGCCTCCGGCGGCAGCGGTGCCGGCATGTTCCTGCGCTACCTGCTGTTCGGCGGATGCGGGCTCGCCGTCATGTACGGCCTCGAGCGCCGGGGCGTGCAGCTGTTCGACGCGCGGGTGACGAAGCTCCTGCTGCTCGGCGCCTACGTGCTGCTGATGCTCGTGCTGCTGCCCGGCTTCGGTCGCTCCACCGGCGGCGCGCAACGCTGGTTCTCGTTCGGGCCGGTGCAGTTCCAGCCCTCGGAGATCATGAAGTTCGCGCTCGTGCTGTACCTCGCGCGGCATCTCGCGGAGAACCCCAAGCGGATGCGGAGCTTCCGCGAGGCGCTGGTCCCGATCGCGATCGTCGCCGGGCCGGCCTGCCTGCTCGTCCTGTTCGAGCCCGACCTCGGCACGACGCTCGTGATCTTCTGCACGGTGCTCGCGTTGCTGCTCGCCGCGGGGTTGCCGGCGCGCTATGCGCTGGCGGTGGTCGGCATCGCTGCGGTCGGGTTGCTGGTGCTCGCGATCGCCGAGCCGTATCAGCGGGCGCGGCTCACCGCGTTCCTGCACCCCGCCTCGGCGATCTCCATCCAGGGCCCCGAGTATCAGGGGCACCAGGGTCAGGTCGCGCTCGGCTCCGGTGGCCTGTTCGGCGTCGGCCTCGGCAAGTCGGTGCAGAACATCCTCACCCTGCCCGAGGCGCAGACCGACTTCATCCTCGCGGTGGTCGGTGAGCAGCTCGGCGTGATGGGGATCTTCGTCCTCGTCTTCCTCTACGGGATGATCGCCTACGCGGGGCTGCGCACCGCGCGGCGGGCCGGGACGCGGTATGCGAAGCTGCTCGCGACCGGGCTCACCTCGCTCATCCTGTGCCAGGGCATCCTCAACATCTTCGTCGTGCTCGGTCTCGCGCCGCTCACCGGCGTGCCGCTGCCGTTCGTCTCCTACGCGCCGACCAACCTGTACGTGATGCTCGCGTGCGTCGGGCTGCTGCTGAACATCTCGCGGCCGGCGGCGCGACGGCTGAAGGCGGTCGACCCGGGGGAGGCCTCCCAGCCGACCCGGGCGGACGCCGAGCGTGAGCGGCGCCGCCGTCAACGCGAGGATCGCCGCGGAGAGCGTCCCCGACGCAGCGCCGGCTGAGCCCGCAGACTGCCCGACCGCGGTGAGCGGCCCGCGCGAGATGCGGCCGCAGGGCGAGACGGACTGGCGCGACCGGATCCTCGCGCCGCCGGCGTGGAAAATCGTGGCGGCCGCGGCGCTGTTCGCGGTCGACGAGTGGGTCTACCAGGGGGTCGGAACCTCGATCGTGCGGCAGGCGCCGCTGGACTGGACCGACCACCTCCTCACCACGCTGTTCATCGTGTGGGCCGTCCGGCCGTGGTGGCCTCGCGAATGGCTCGTACCCGCCCTGTTCGCGTCGGTTCTCATCGACCTCGACCACGTCCCGCAGCATCTGGGCTCGGGCATCCTCACCGGGGGGACCTCGCGGCCCTACACCCACTCGCTGACCACGATCGTGGTACTGCTCCTCCTCTCGCTCCCGCAGCGCCGATGGCGGAGTGTCGCCATCGGCTGCGCGATCGGAGTCGCCAGCCACCTGTGGCGCGACCTCGCCGAGCCGCAGGGTGCCGGGGTAGCGCTCTTCTGGCCGGTGACCGACCGAACTATCACGACGCCGGCGGTGTCATACCTCGGCTCGATCGGGGGACTGGCGCTGATCGGCATCGTCCGGACACGGGCGCGGCGACCGGGTTCGCCGGTGAGCGGCGATGGGTGAGCCGGTCATCCTCATCGGAGCCGGTGGCACCGCCGGCCATGTGGTACCCGCGCTCGCGGTCGCCGACGCGCTGCGGAAGGGAGGCGCGCGGGTCGTGTTCGCCGGCGGTGAGCGGGCCGAGCGGGAGCTCGTCCCCGCCGCCGGTTACGAGCTACACCCCCTGCGCGTCGTGCCGCTGCCGCGCCGGAGCCCCGCACGGGCGGCCCGGGCGATCGCCGTCGACACGAGCGCGCTGCGCGCCGCCGCGGCGCTCGTGCGCCGCGTGCGTCCCGATGCGGTGCTCGGCGCCGGCGGGTACGTCGCCGGGCCGGTCGGCCTCGCTGCGAGCCTGCAGCGGGTGCCGCTGGTGCTGATGGAGGCCGACGGCCATCTCGGACTCACCAACCGCGCGCTCGCCCCGCTCGCCCGCCGGGTGTGCCTCGGGTTCCCGCTCGAGGGCCGCGCCGGCCCGAAGTACCTGCTCACCGGCCGTCCGGTGCCCGCCCCGGCGACCGACCGCGACGCCGCACGCGCCCGGTTCTCGATCCCCGCCGACGAGCCGTGCGTGCTCGTCTTCGGCGGCTCTCAGGGCGCGCGCTCGATCAACCACGCCGCGATCGAGGCGTTCGCCGGTGCGCGTTTCCGGGTGCTGCACGCCGCCGGGACCCGCGACCTGCCGGAGCTGCGCTCGCCCGGCCCCCACTACGACCTGCGCGGGTACATCGACGGCCTCACCGAGGCGATCCTCGCCGCCGATCTTGTCATCGCCCGCTCCGGCGGGTCCGTGTTCGAGGTGGCGGCGCACGGGCGCCCGATGGTGCTCGTCCCCTACCCGCACGCGACCGCCGACCATCAGATGGCCAACGC
>CAXTTD010000253.1:0-5287 GCA_964246945.1 uncultured Solirubrobacteraceae bacterium
CCGAGCGCCTCCTCGATGCGCAGCAGCTGGTTGTACTTGGCGACGCGGTCCGAGCGCGACGGCGCGCCGGTCTTGATCTGGCCACAGCCGGTGGCCACCGCGAGGTCCGCGATTGTCACATCCTCGGTCTCCCCCGAGCGGTGCGACATCACCGCGGCATAGCCGGCCTCGCGCGCCATCCGGATCGCCGCGAAGGTCTCGGTGAGGGTACCGATCTGGTTGACCTTGACGAGGATCGCGTTGCCGACCTTGGCGTCGATTCCCCGCTTCAGACGCTGGGTGTTGGTGACGAAGATGTCGTCCCCCACGAGCTCCAGACGCCCCCCGAGACGCTCGGTGAGCCCCTGCCAGCCCTCCCAGTCCTCCTCATCCATCCCGTCCTCGATGGAGACGATGGGGTAGCGGTCGCACAGCTCCACCCAGTAGTCGATGAGCTCCGGGGCCGACAACGTGCGGCCCTCGTGCTCGAGCACGTAGCCGGTGTCGTCGTGCAGCTCGGAGACCGCGGGGTCGATCGCGATCGCCACCTGCTCGCCGGGTACGAAGCCGGCGGCCTCGATCCCCGCGACGAGCAGGTCGAGCGCCTGGGCGTTGGACTCGAGGTCGGGGGCGAAGCCGCCCTCGTCGCCGACGGTGGTGCCGTGGCCCTGCTCGTGCAGGGTGGCTTTGAGATGGTGGAACACCTCGGCGCCCATGCGCAGCGCCTCCGAGAAGCTCGCCGCCCCCACGGGGACGATCATGAACTCCTGGAAGTCGACCGCGTTATCGGCGTGGGCACCCCCGTTGAGCACGTTCATCATCGGCACCGGCAGGATGTGCGCGGTCTCGCCGCCGAGGTAGCGCCACAGCGGCTGGCGCTCCTCCGCCGCGGAGGCATGAGCCGCCGCGAGCGAGACCGCGAGCATCGCGTTGGCCCCCAGGCGCGACTTGTTGGGCGTGCCGTCGAGGGTGATCAGCGCGCGGTCGAGCGCCGCCTGGGCGGCGGCGTCCTGGCCGCGGATCGCGGTCGCGATCTCGCCGTTGACGTTCTCCACCGCCTGGGTGACCCCCTTGCCCATCCACTCCTCCCCGCCGTCGCGCAGCTCGGTGGCCTCGAACTCGCCAGTGGAGGCGCCCGAGGGGACCGCCGCCCGGCCCCAGGCGCCGGAGGCGACCGAGAGCTCCACCTCGACCGTCGGGTTGCCGCGGCTGTCGAGGATCTGGCGGGCGTGCACATGCTCGATCTGGCTCATGGGGCGGGGGTGTCTCCTCGTTCGTGGACGGCGCGGGCATAGCAGGCGAGCTGCGACTGCGGGTCCAGATCGTCCCAGCTTCCCCCCGCCGACGCGGCGAGCTCGACGGCGGCCTCGACGTCGGCGCGGAAGCGGGCGCTCGTCGCCCGCAGCGCGAGCTCGGGGTCGAGCTTGCGGGTACGGGCGAGGTTGACGGCGGCGAACAGCAGCGCCCCCAGTTCCGCCTCGCCGGCCGAGTCCCCGCCGGCCTCACGCGCCTCCAGCGCCTCCAGGGTGGCCCGCAGCGCGGCGAGCGGCAGTTCGGGGTCGGCCTTCGCGGGGTCGAAGCCCGAGGCGGCGGCGCGGCGCTGGACCTTACGCGCGTGCAGGAGGCCCGGCAGGTTCTCGGGCACCTCGCCGAACACGCCGGGCTCGCGGCCGGACTCGGTCTGCTTGATCGCGTCCCAGTTGGCGAGCACCTCGCCGGCACTGGCCACCTCTACCTCCCCGAACACGTGGGGGTGGCGGCGGATGAGCTTCTCGGTGACGTGCTCGGCCACCGCCGCGAGGTCGCCGACGCGGTGCGCTGCGGCGAGCTCGTAGGCCTCCTCGACGGTGTGGGGCACGATCGAGGCCGCGTCTTGCTCGCGGTCCCACGGGCATTCGCGGCGCAGGCGGTGGGTGATCGCGTCGAGTCTCGCGATCGCCGCGCCGGGGTCGTGAGCGGTTCGGGGCTCGGGGTCGGACCCCGCCACGGTCAGCCCCCGGAGGTGGTCGTGCCGGTGGCGCTGCCGGTCGCCGCCGGCGTCGTTCCGGTGCTGCCGCTCGCCGGGGTGGTGGCACTCGCACTCGCCGACGCGGTCTTCGGCGCCTTGTAGCCGTGGCACAGGGACACCGAGTACGTCGAGGAGCAGATGGTGCGCGAGCCGTAGGCGTTCTTCACCGCCGCGGTGAGCGCGGTCTGGGCGGCCGTCGAGTTCTTGCTGGCGAGCGTCGACTTGATCGACTTGGTCGCCTTGGCCAGGGACTCCTGGTTGCCGGGGGTGATCTTGATCACCTGCACGACGTAGTAGCCGAAGGAGCCCTTCACCGGACCCACGAGCTTGTTCAGCGGCGCGGCGAACGCGGCCTTGGACAGCGCGGCGTCCTGCTGGCCCTTCTGCACGTCGGTGAGCAGGCCGCCCTTGTTCTTGGTCGTCGGATCGATCGAGTACTTCTTGGCCACCGTGCCCCAACTCTCGCCCTTCTTGAGCGCCGCCAGCGCGGTCTTCGCCGTCGACGCGCTCTTGGCGAGCACGATCCGCAGGTTGCGACTCTGCGGCGTCCCGTAGGTCGACTTGTGGGCGGCGTAGTAGCTCGCGACGTCCGCCGAGGTGACCTTCGTCGAGTGCCGGGCGAGCAGCTTCTTCTCGATCAGGCTCAGACGCGTCTGGTAGAGCAGGTCCGCGTTGGTCTCACCGCTCTCCGTGAGGTACGCCTGGTAGGCGGCCTTCGTCTTGTAATCGGCCTGGCGCTCCTTGGTGAGCTCCGCCTGCGCCTGGGCGCCGGTCACGGTGATCCCGAGCTTGTGGGCCTCGGCCTGGTACCAGTAGGAGGTGATCAGGTAGTCCATCGCCTCACCGTTGAGCGAGGTGAACAGGCTCTTACAGGCCGCGCGGAGCTGGGTGTCGGTCTCCTTCTTCACGCTGGGCACGTCGGCCCGCGCCTGGGCGATGCAGCCGGTGAACTGCGGCGGATCGGTGGGCACGATCACCGCCTCACCCTCGCTCTCGGCCGCCTGACTCTTGTCGACGATGTACATGAAGTGGTCGTCGGAGCGCGTGGAGATCGGGTTGCCGGCCACGTTGGCGACCGCGCCGGAGGGCACGCTCGACCCACTCGAGCCGCAGCCGGCCACCGCCACGGCGGCGGCCACAAAAAAGGCGCACAGCGCCAGAAGTGACCAACGAGACTTCATCGGCGGCCGATGGTAGCGGGCCATCTCGGCGATACGCCATTGAGCGGGGCGAGACTTCACTGGCTCTTATCCGCCGGCTCAGGTCAGGCGGCGACGCGGTCCAGCTCGGCCTCGCGCACCACCGACAGCAGCACGTCGGCGGCCCGCACGATCGCCGCGAAGCGCTCGCCGGGCTCGCGCGGCAGGCGCACCGAGAGCTGGGACTTGCCCGACTCATACAGCGCCTCGGGGATCTCGGCGCGGATCGCCTTCGCGCGGGTGGAGTCGAGCTCCAGCGGGGTGACCGCGAGCCGCTCGCCGCGCACCGACACCGCCTGGGCGCCCGCCTGCCCGAACTTGATCCGCGCCTGCTGCAGGGTGATCAGGTTCTCGAGCGGCTCGGGCAGCTCGCCGAAGCGGTCCTCGAGCTCATCGCGCAGCTCCATCAGATCGGAGACCTCGCGCGCGCCGGCGATCCGACGGTGGACGTCGACCTTCGCCTGCTCGTAGGGGATGTAGTCGGCAGGCACGTAGGCGTCGACGTTCACGTCGAGACGCACCGGCTCCCAGTCCGGCTGCCCCCCGTCCTCCTCCCCGCCGGCGGCCTCCACCGCCTCGTCGAGCATCTGCAGGTAGAGCTCGAAGCCGAGCGCTGCGACGTGGCCGGACTGCTCGTCGCCGAGCAGGTTGCCCGCGCCGCGCAGCTCGAGGTCGCGCATCGCGATCTTGAACCCCGCGCCGAGCTCGGTGTAGTCGCTCAGCGCGGAGAGGCGCTGGCCCGCCTCCGGGGTGAGCGCCGCCGCGCTCGGGTACAGCAGGTAGGCGTAGGCGCGCTCGGTCGAGCGTCCCACGCGCCCGCGGATCTGGTAGAGCTGGGAGAGGCCGAACTGGTCGGCGCGCTCGACGATCAGCGTGTTCGCCTGCGGGATGTCGATCCCCGACTCGATGATCGAGGTAGAGACGAGCACGTCGGCGTCGCCACGCAGGAACGCCATCATCCGCTCCTCGAGCAGGCCGTCCTCCATCTGACCGTGGGCGACCAGGAACCGCAGCCCCGGACACAGGGCGCGCAGGCGCACCGCCGTCTCCTCGATCGACTCCACCCGGTTGTGCAGGAAGAACACCTGGCCGGAGCGCTCCTTCTCGCGGATCAGCGCCCGGCGCACGAGCTCCTCGTCGTACTCGCCGACGAACGTCTTCACCGGCCGCCGGCCCTCCGGCGGGGTCTCGATCACCGAGATGTCGCGCACCCCGGCGAGCGACATCTGCAGCGTGCGCGGGATCGGCGTCGCCGACATCGCGATCACGTCGACGCGCAGCTTCAGCTGGCGCAGCAGCTCCTTCTGCTTGACCCCGAAGCGCTGCTCCTCATCGAGGATGAGCAGTCCGAGGTCCTTGGCGCGGACGTCGCGGGAGAGCAGCCGGTGGGTGCCAATGAGGATGTCGACCTCGCCTTTGCCGAAGCGGGCGATCGCGTCCTTCTGCGCGGCGGCGCTCCGGAACCGGGAGACGTGCTCGATCTGGACCGGGTAGTCCTTCAACCGCTCCGAGAACGTGCCGAAGTGCTGCTGGGCGAGGATCGTCGTCGGCGCGAGCACCATCACCTGCTTGCCGTCCTGGGCGGCCTTGAACGCGGCGCGCAGCGCCACTTCGGTCTTCCCGTAGCCGACGTCGCCGCAGATCAGGCGGTCCATCGGCC
Source organism: uncultured Solirubrobacteraceae bacterium (assembly GCA_964246945.1). Classification (GTDB taxonomy): domain Bacteria; phylum Actinomycetota; class Thermoleophilia; order Solirubrobacterales; family Solirubrobacteraceae; genus Palsa-465. The sequence goes on from CAXTTD010000253.1 coordinate 4,847, forward strand.
GCCCGGACTCCATGTCCGACTTCACGAACTCGATCGCGTCGCGCTGGTCAGGGGTCTCGGTGTAGGGGAACGCGTTCTCGAACTCGATCTGCCACTCGCTGTCCTCGGGGAAGCGGTGACCCTCGCGCCGCTTGCGCTCGGCGTACAGGTTGAGCAGCTCGCCGGCGAGCTCCTGGGCGGCGCGCCGGGCGCGGGACTTGACCTGCTCCCAGCGGGTGCCGCCGAGCTTGGAGAGCGGCGGGTGGGCGCCGCCGCCGCCGACGTAGCGAGAGATCTTGGCCAGCTGGTCGACGGGGACGAACACCTTGTCGGAGCCCGCGTACTCGAGGTACAGATAGTCGCGGGTGATGTCGGCCACGGTCTTCGTGTCGAAGCCGGCGAAGCGAGCGATCCCGTGATCCTCGTGGACGACGAAGTCGCCGGAGCGCAGCTCCGCGAACG